>CAZWED010000269.1:0-4898 GCA_964632645.1 uncultured Ferrimonas sp.
GGAGAAGTCGCGGTCTCGCATGTAGATGGCGTCGCGCTCGTAGTGCTCCCAGGTGAACACCACCGACCCCATCTCGCCGGAGATCCCGCCGGTAAAGGTGTAGTGGTTGGACTCGCCCCCTTCCGCTTCCGGCCACTCCCCTTTGGCGGCCACTTCAACGCCGCTGAACTCCTTTTTCAGGATGATGTTGATCACCCCGGCGATGGCGTCGGTGCCGTAGATGGCGGACGCGCCATCGGTGAGGATTTCAATGCGCTCGACGGCCGCCATGGGGATGGTGTTGAGGTTGGCCGCGCCGCCGTCCATCACCGGGGACTTGGCCATGCGATGGCCGTCCAGCAAAACCAGCGTGTGGAAGACGCTCGAGCCTTTCAGCGCCACGGTGGACTGGGAGCCCCAACCGTTGTTGGCGCCACCGCCCCAGGAGCCAAAGGAGTTCAGGTTGGAGCTGCGCAGCGCATCGCCAACGGTGGAAAAGCCGGTATTGATCAGGTCATCCGCGGACAGCACGGTGATGGGTGAGGCGCCCTCCATGTCGATGCGCTTGATGCGGGAGCCGGTGACCTCAATCCGTTCCAGTTGCTCATTGTCGGTGCGCTCCTCTGCCCAGGTCGGTGCGGTCCCCAGTAGCAGAGCGGCGCCGATCCCCAGCGCCAGTTGACTGCGATTCATGTTGTTCCCTCTTGTTCTTTTTGATGGCGTGTTCCGGGGCCATGGGGACCGCTTCCCTCCCATGTATTCTGTATACAATTTCACCCCTCGGATAATGTATACAATATTTATTCACATTAATGCAACATGAGTGAATCGGGTTTTCTTGATCCGTCTCAAGCCGAACATTTGCAGCATTGAGATAATCCGGTCGTCTTTAAAAAAATGAAATCTGTGTGGTTAGAGGCGGTTATGAATTTCTATCGGTGGCGTTTCGGGCGCCAGATCGGCACCCTATCCATCGTCATCTCTATGACGGTTTTAACGGGATTGGGTATTTTGGGTTACCAACTCTCGGCACAAGCCCTCAGGCAGACGACGATGGAAGGGGTACAGAGCCAGCTGGACGCCATGGCAGCGCTGGTGGGGATCCAGTACCAGTCGCAACGGGATCTGGCGGAGCGCAACTCGGGCCTGTTCTCTGACCTGTTCCCCGGTGAGTTCCACCTGACCGGAGAGCGCCTGACGGTGGGCAGCATTAACGCGCCGGAGCTGCGCAGCGGCAACCGTCTGGTGAACACCACCCTGGCCCAGGTGGATCGCTACGCCAGCATCACCGGCGGCAACGCCACGGTGTTTGTTCGCGATGGCGACGACTTCCTGCGCATCACCACCTCGCTGCGTAAAGAGGACGGCAGCCGGGCCACCGGCACCTGGCTGGGCAAGGGCCACCCCGCCTACGCCGCCCTGATGGCCGGCCAGCGTTACGTCGGCTACGCCACCCTGTTCGGCCGCCAGTTCATCACCGTTTATGAGCCGGTCACCGACGACAAAGGGCAGGTGATTGCCGTGCGCTACATCGGCCAGAACGTCACCGAAGCCACTAAGCAGATGGCCCAGACGCTGGCCAACATTCCCCTCGGTGAGAATGGCTACTTCAGCCTGATCGACGGCGGCAGCGGCCAGTTTATCTACCACCCCCGCATGGCGGACTACCCCAAGGCCAGCGACCTGCTGGACGACGCGGGAGAAGCCCAGTACCGGCACGTGCTCGCCAACGGCGACACCGAGTCGATGCGGATCCTGGTCAATGGCCAGCAATGGCTGCAAAGCTCCACCCTGATTGAAGGCCCCGGCTGGCTGCTGACCGCTGCCGTACCGGAAGAGGAGCTGGAATCCGCCCTGGCCGGCCTGAAGCGCTTTAATGCCCTGGCCGCCCTCGGAGGCTGTGCCGTCATCGGCCTGCTGCTGACCCTGATGCTGGCCCGCACCCTCAATCGCCCTCTGGCGGCCCTGTGCCAGCAGATTGAGGCGATTGGCCAGGGGGATCTGGCCCAGCGTTTGCCGGAAGTGCCGGAGCACTCTCAGAACGAAGTGCACCGCATCACCAACAGCGTCAACCGGATGTCCGACGGCCTGCGCACCCTGCTGACCAGCCTGAACCAGTCCGCCAGCGCACTGGAACACGCCGCATCCGGCCTGCAGTCCGTGGCACAGCGAAACGGCAGCGGCGCCGCCGAACTGATGCGTCAGACCGACCAGATCGCCACCGCCATGGAGGAGATGAGCAGTTCCGTGCGGGAAGTGGCCCGTCACGCCACCGGCTCCGCCGAACAGTCCCACGAGGTCGACAGCGCCGCCCAGGCGGGTGACCAGCAGGTGGACGCGGTGATCAAGCAGATGGAGACCCTGGCCAAATCCCTGCAGGATGGCTCCGGCAGCATGGATCGGGTGGCCGAGGAGAGCCAGGCGATCGCCAAGGTGGTGCAGGTGATCAACGAGATCGCCGAGCAAACCAACCTGCTGGCGCTCAATGCGGCGATTGAGGCCGCACGGGCCGGCGAGCAGGGCCGCGGCTTTGCCGTGGTGGCGGACGAGGTTCGCTCCCTGGCACAGCGCACCCAGCACTCCACCACAGAGATCGGCAGCACCATTGAGCAGCTGCACCAGCGCACCCGTGACGCGGTCAGCCAGATGGCGCTCTGCCTCAACCTGAGCCAGCGCTCTACCGAGCAGTCCGGTGAAGCCGGCGTCGCCCTGACCCAGATCACCCAGAGCATGACCCAGCTGGCCCAGAACGCCACCTCCATCGCCAGTGCCGCAGAGCAGCAGGGCGTGGTGGCCGACGAGATTGCCGCCAACCTGGGGCAGATCACCGAACTGGCCCGCAGCAGTGAGCAGGACGCCGGACAAACGGTGGACGCCGCCAACGAACTGGCCCAGCTTGCGGTCTCCCTGCGGGATCACCTCAGCCACTTCCGTCTGTAACCGCGACACCAGAAACGCCAACGCCGCCCCCGGGCGGCGTTTTTTGTGGTTATGCCGCGGCGTTCGCGGCCGCTGGCCCGTTTCCCTTGCCTGCCCCCACCCTGGGGGCGGGCTCCTCTTGAGACGCGCCCCAGCGCGCTGCCCGGGCCCCGCCGTGAAAGGGCGAACGCCGCCAGCACTGTCGATGCCGCCGGTTGAACTGGCGCGGCCAATCTGCCACAGAGGCTGCCCGCACCAAACCGCAGGCACAAAAAACGCCGTCCATCAGGACGGCGTTTCGCGTTAGGTTGGCCTACCGCTCAAGGGCAGCAGGCCAGGACATCAGACCAACGAGGAGTGGTCAGTCTTCGTCCTTATCCAGGGCTTCCTGCGCTTCCAGCCACAGGCCATTGATGATGCCAAAGGCACAGGCCAGCAGCACACCCAGGATCCAAGTGAAGTACCACATAGTGTCTAGCTCCTTATTTCCCAGGCCTTAGTACAGGGAGGCCGAGTTCTTCTCGATGTGGGCGTCGTTCAGACGACCGAACATCTTCACGTAACACCAGATGGTGTAAGCCAGGATGATCGGTACGAAGATCAGCGCGGCCACCAGCATCACCTTCAGGGTCAGCTCAGACGCCGTGGCATCCCACATGGTCAGAGAGTGGTTGGGGTTCTTGGAGGACGGCAGTACGAACGGGAACAGCGCCACAACCGCAGTCACAATCACACCCACGATGTTCAGGCTGGAGAACAGGAACGCGAAGCCGTTCTTGTTGGCCTTGGTGGCCACCATCACCAGCAGCGGCATCAGCACGGCCAGGGCCGGGAACACCCACAGTACCGGGTAGCTGTAGAAGTTGTTCCACCAGGCACCAGCCTGCAGCTCAACGGTCTTGGTCAGCGGGTTGGTCGGGCCGTTCGGGTCGATCACGGAGGTGATCACGTAGCCGTCAATGAAGCTGTTCTGCCAGACACCGGCAATCACGAACAGCAGCACGGAGGCGGTAGCCAGAACCATGGTCGCCTTACGGGCGCGCTGGTACAGCTCGCCTTCGGTCTTCATCTGCAGCCAGGTGGCACCGTGCAGGGTCAGCATGGCAAAGGACAGCAGACCCGCCAGCAGGCCAAACGGATTCAGCAGGCCGAAGAAGCCGCCATCGTAGTAGCTGCGTACCCACTCGTCGTAGTAGAAGGGCACACCCTGGAACAGGTTACCGAACGCCACACCGAAGACCACCGGCGGAACAAAGCCACCAATGAACAGACCCAGTCCCAGCTCTGACGCCAGCGCGGATCTTCAATCTTGGAGCGGTAGTCGAAACCGATCGGACGGAAGAACAGGGCGAACAGCGTCAGCACCATGGCGATGTAGAAGCCGGAGAACGACGCAGCGTACACCAGCGGCCAGGCAGCGAACAGCGCACCACCGGCGGTCAGCAGCCATACCTGGTTGCCGTCCCAGTGAGGGGCGATGGAGTTGATCATCACCCGACGCTCGTTGTCGGTCTTACCGATGATGGGCAGCAGGGCGCCCACACCCATATCAAAACCGTCGGTGACGGCAAAGCCAATCAGCAGGACTACAACCAGTACCCACCAAATCAGGCGTAGCATTTCATAATCAAGCATTGCTCGGAGTCTCCTTGGCCGGGGCAGTCACGGCTGCATCAAACGCCGCTTCTTTTTGTTGCTGTTGACCTTGCTCGAAGTGATAGCGACCGGTCTTCAGGCTGCTCGGACCCAGACGGGCGAAGCGGAACATCAGGAACATCTCAACCACCAGCGCCACGGTGTAGAAGCCGCAGATCAGGATGATGGAGAACCACAGTTCGCTAACGGACAGGCTGGAGGCAGACATGTAAGTCGGCAGCACTTCCGCAATGGTCCAGGGTTGGCGACCGTACTCGGCAACGAACCAGCCACAGAGGATGGCGATCCAGGGGGCCGGCAGCATGAACAGCAGGCCCTTCAGCAGCCACGGCTTCTCATCCACC
>CAZWED010000270.1:0-4887 GCA_964632645.1 uncultured Ferrimonas sp.
GCGCCTGCGGGCGATGAGCGATGCGGTGATCACCGGGGCAGATTCGGTGCTGGCGGATGACCCCAGCATGAACGTGCGCCACGGTGAACTGGGGCACTGGCAGGCCCGCATCGCGGCCAGCGACCTGATGCAGCCGCTGCGGGTGGTGGTCGATGGCCGTGCCCGACTGGCGCCGCCGTTGAAACTGCTCGACAGTGACGGGCCGCTGATGCTGGCCTCACTGGCCCCCTACGCCTGCGCCTGGCCCGACAGCGTGACCTGCTGGCGTGGGACGGACAACGGCGACGGTAAGGTGGATCTGCGGGGCTTGCTGACTGCCCTGGCAGAACAGGAGATCAACGAGGTGCTGGTGGAAGCCGGCTCCGCCCTGGCCGGGGCCTTTATCGCTGCCGGCCTCTGGGATGAGCTCTGGCTCTATCAGGCGGCAAAATTGATGGGCAGTGACGGGCGAGGTCTGGTAGCCTTGCCCGCCTGTGAGTCCATGGCGCAAGTGGCGTCACTGTCAGTGAAAGATGTACGGCGGGTGGGGGCGGACCTGCGCCTGATCCTGACCCGCCAGGAGAACGACTGAATGTTTACCGGGATCATCGAAGCCGTAGGTACCCTGCGCAAGCTGGAGCCCAGAGGGGGCGATCTGCGCCTGACCGTGGCCACCGGCAAACTGCCGATGGACGATGTGCAGCTGGGTGACAGCATTGCCACTAACGGCGTCTGCCTGACCGTGGTGGAGAAAGGGGCGGAGCACTACGTCGCCGACGTTAGCGCGGAAACCCTGGCGCTGACCCAGTTCCCGCACTACGCCGTCGGCCAGAAAGTGAATCTGGAGCGCGCCGTGACCCCGTCCACCCGACTGGGGGGGCACCTGGTCAGTGGCCACGTGGATGGCACCGCCGTGGTGCTGGCCCGCGAAGCCCGCGCCCGGGCAATCGAATTCTGGCTGGAAGCGCCCGCTGAACTGGCGCGCTACCTGCCGCACAAGGGCTCTGTCACCATCGATGGTGTCAGCCTGACGCTGAACGAAGTGGACGGTGCCAAGTTCCGTCTGACTATCGTGCCGCACACCGCACAGGAAACCACCTTGCTGGATTTGAAGGTGGGGGACCGTGTCAATCTGGAAGTGGATCTGCTGGCCCGCTATCTGGAACGCCTGATGCAACCGGCTCAAACCCAGAACGACTCCGGGCTCACCCTGGAGATGCTGGCCCGCGCCGGGTTTATGAAGTAATTGAGGAAGACCACAGTCATGGCACTGAATACGATCAACGAACTTATCGAGGACATCCGTCAGGGCAAGATGGTGATCCTGATGGACGATGAGGATCGGGAGAACGAAGGCGATCTGATCATGGCCGCCGAGGCGGTGACCCCTGAGGCGATCAACTTCATGGCCCGCTACGGCCGGGGGCTGATCTGCATGCCGATGAGTGCTGAACGCTGTGACCGTCTGGGCCTGCACCAGATGGTGTCCAACAACACCGAACAATACGGCACCGCGTTCACCGTCTCCATCGAAGCCGCCGAAGGCGTGACCACCGGCATCTCCGCCGCTGACCGCGCCCGCACCGTTCAGGCTGCCGTGGCCAAGGACGCCAAGCCGTCCGACCTGGTTCAGCCGGGCCACATTTTCCCGCTGCGGGCGAAAGAGGGCGGTGTCCTGAACCGCGCCGGGCACACTGAAGCGTCGGTGGATCTGGCTCGCCTGGCGGGCTTTGAGTCTGCCGCGGTGATCGTGGAGATCCTCAACGAAGACGGCACCATGGCGCGCCGCCCGGAACTGGAAGTGTTCGCCAAGGAACACGGCCTGAAGATGGGCACCATCGCCGACCTGATCGAATACCGCAACCACAACGAAACCACCATTACCCGGGAAGTCAGCTGCACGCTGCCGACTCGCCACGGTGAGTTTGAACTGGTGGGCTACCGCGACACCATTGACGGCCAGTTCCACGTGGCGCTGTGCAAGGGCGAGATCAAAGAGGACACCCTGGTGCGGGTGCACCTGCACGATCCCCTCAAGGATCTGCTGGGCAGCATTGGCGACAGCGCCTGGCCGCTGGACACCGCCATGGCACGCATCGCCGAAGAGGGCGGAGTGCTGGTGATCCTCGGGCGTGAGCGCGAGGCGGAAACTCTGGAAGCGCAACTGCGCATCCTGTCCCAGGAGCAGCAGGGCCAACGGGTTCCCCGCAAGGCGCAGGGCGCGTCCCGCACCGTGGGCGTCGGTTCCCAGATCCTGGCAGACCTGGGGGTGACCCGGATGCGTCTGCTGTCTGGTCCGAAGCGGTATCACGCCCTGTCCGGTTTCGGTCTCGAAGTGACCGAATACGTGCAAGAATAACGGCAACGGCGGGCGCTGGGATCAGGCGTCCGCTGTGCTATCATTACGCCACTTTTTTGCCCCCGACCGTTTGGGGCACAGAAAAACACTACGGAAATGAAGATGAACGTAATCGAAGGCAACATCGAAGCCAAAGGCGCTAAGATCGCGATTGTGGTTTCCCGTTTTAACAGCTTTATCGTCGACAGCCTGCTGGAAGGCGCGATCGATACCCTGAAGCGGTTCGGTCAGGTTAACGAGGAAGACATCACTGTTGTGCGGGTTCCCGGTGCGTTCGAACTGCCGCTGGCTGCGCGTCGCGTTGCCGCTAAGGGCGAGTTCGATGCGATCATTGCTCTGGGGGCGGTGATCCGCGGCGGCACTCCGCACTTCGACTTCGTTGCCGGTGAGTGCAACAAAGGACTGGCCCAGGTGATGCTGGAGTTTGACACTCCGGTTTCCTTCGGGGTACTGACCACCGACACCATTGAGCAAGCCATCGAGCGCGCCGGCACCAAAGCGGGCAACAAGGGCGGTGAAGCGGCCCTGGGTGCGCTGGAGATGGTTAACGTCCTTAACCAACTGGCCTAAGGCCGGAGAAATTTGTGAAGCCTTCCGAGCGTCGTAAGGCCCGCCGACTGGCGGTGCAGGCCATCTATTCCTGGCAAATGAGCGGCAACCCTGTTGCCGATATTGAGCATGAGTTCCTGACCGAGCAGGACACCAAAGGGGCTGACCTGGCCTACTTCCGTGAACTGCTGGTGGGTGTGGTCTCTCAGGCGTCTAACCTCGATGCCAAACTGAAGCCCAACCTGGCTCGTCTGGTGGAAGAGGTGGACCCACTGGAGCTGGCCATTCTGCGCCTGGGGGCCTATGAACTTCTGCATCGTGATGATGTCCCCTACAAAGTGGTGATCAACGAGGCCATTGAGCTGGCGAAAACCTTTGGCGCGGAAGAAAGCCACAAGTTCGTCAACGGGGTATTGGACAAACTGGCCATTTCCCTCCGACGTTAAGCGGACAGGAAGACAGGGAGCGCGGCCACATCAGGTGGCCGTGTCACGTTATGGGATCCGAATTTGATGTCATCAAGCGCTACTTCGACCGCCCCGTGCACCGTAAAGACGTGCTCAAGGGGATCGGTGATGATGGCGCACTTCTGGCGCTGCCTGCCAACAGCGAGCTGGTGATCTCCACCGACACGCTGGTGTGTGGTACCCACTTTCTGCCGGACATCGCGCCGGCGGACCTGGCCCACAAAGTGGTGGCGGTGAACCTGAGTGATCTTGCCGCCATGGGCGCGGAACCGGCCTGGATGACCCTGGCCATCACCCTTCCCGTGGAAGACCCGGCCTGGTTGCAGGCGTTTTCCGAGGGGCTGCACGAGATCTGCCAGTACTACGGTGTGGCGCTGGTGGGTGGCGATACCACCCGGGGGCCCCTGAGCCTTACGGTCACCGTTCACGGTTACCTGCCGAAGGGCAAAGCGCTGCTGCGCAGCGGGGCCCGCATCGGCGACTGGATCTACGTGACCGGCAACCTGGGGGACAGTGCGGCGGGCCTGCGTTGTCTGCTGGGACAGCTGGACACTGACGCCTCCTCCCGGGAGTACCTGCTGGAGCGCCATCTGCGTCCTCGTCCGCGGTTGTTGGCGGGGCGGGCGCTGCGTAACCACGCTTCCAGTGCGATGGATCTGTCCGATGGTCTGGCGTCCGATCTGCGGCACATACTGGCGGCCTCTGGCGCCGGTGCGCAGGTCGAGCTGAGCCAGTTGCCGATGTCGTCGGTGCTGAAATCCGCCGTCCCGGCGGATCAGGCGCTGGAGCTGGCGCTGGCCGGCGGAGAGGATTACGAACTGCTGTTCACCGTACCGGAAGCGGAGAAGGGCGCGTTGGCCACCGCTCTGGCGGAGACCGGCATCAACCACACCTGCATCGGCCAGATCGTTGCCGGTGAGGGGATCCGTTATCTGCGCAACGGCGAGCCCGTCGAGATGACCCTGTCCGGATACGACCATTTTAAGGAGTCTGAATGACCCGCCTTGCGGAGCGGTTGCCCGGCTTTAAGCTGAGCAATCCGGTTCATTTTCTGGCTGTGGGGTTTGGCCTTGGCCTGGCCCCGAAAGCACCGGGCACCTGGGGTACCCTGGCGGCCCTGCCGTTCTTTCTGGTGATGGCAGGGCTGAGCCTGCCGCTTTATCTCGGCATCGTTGCGGTGATGGCGATTGTGGGCGTGTATCTCTGCGGCAAAACCGCCGAGGACATGAAAACCCACGATCACCCCTCCATCGTCTGGGACGAAGTGGTGGGGATGCTGATCACCATGGTGATGCTGCCCGCCGGTTGGGGCTGGATCCTGGGCGCCTTTGTGGCGTTCCGCTTCTTCGACATCATCAAACCCTGGCCGATCCGCCTGTTGGATCGCCACGTTCACGGTGGGTTTGGGATCATGGTGGACGACGTGCTGGCGGGCATCTTTGCCCTTGGCACCGTGCAACTGGCCGCCCACCTGCTGCAATAAGCCGGCCCGCAATCCAACAAAAAAGCCGCCCATCGGGCGGCTTTTTTTAT
>CAZWED010000271.1:0-4885 GCA_964632645.1 uncultured Ferrimonas sp.
GGCGGCGGAGGTGGTGTGCAGGGTGCCAAACACCAGGTGGCCGGTCTCTGCGGCGGTCAGGGCCAGGCGGATGGTTTCCAGATCCCGCATCTCGCCCACCAGGATCACGTCCGGGTCCTCACGCAATGCACTGCGCAGTGCGTTGGAGAAACTGTGGGTGTCCTTGTGCACTTCCCGCTGGTTGATCAGGCAGCTCTTGTTGTCATGGACAAATTCGATGGGGTCTTCGATGGTCAGGATGTGGTCGTGACGGTTTTCGTTCACGTAGTCCACCATCGCCGCCAGGGTTGTACTCTTACCGGAACCGGTGGGCCCGGTGACCAGCACCAGCCCCTTGGGGTAGGAGGCGATGTCCTGGAAAATCTCCGGCGCGCCAAGCTCTTCAAGGGACATCACCTGGCTGGGAATGGTCCGGAATACCGCACCGGCGCCGCGGTTCTGGTTGAAGGCGTTGACACGGAAACGCGCCAATCCCGGCACTTCGAATGAGAAGTCCACTTCAAGGTGTTCTTCAAACTCTTTGCGCTGGCGATCATTCATAATGTCGTAGATCAGCGCATGAACCTGTTTGTGGTCCAGTTGCGGGAGGTTGATCCGTCGAACCTCGCCATCCACCCGAATCATTGGCTGCACTCCGGCGGAGAGGTGCAGATCCGAAGCGTTGTGTTTTACACTAAAGGCCAGTAGTTCAGTAATTTCCATATTGTTTTCTTAGGCTCCCCGTAAGATATGTCCACCATAACAGAGCGTCTGAATGAAGCCCAAGCTCGAATTGACGCGGCCGCCGCCCGGGCGGGACGAGTTGGCGAATCCATCACCTTGCTGGCGGTGAGCAAGACCAAACCGGCCGAAATGATCCGCGAAGCCTACGCCGCGGGCGCCCGTGATTTTGGTGAAAACTACCTTCAGGAAGGCGTCGAAAAAATCGACGCGTTAAAGGATCTCGACATCACCTGGCACTTTATCGGGCCGCTTCAGTCCAACAAAACGCGTCCGGTGGCCGAGCACTTTGACTGGATCCACAGTGTGGACCGGCTCAAGATTGCCCAGCGCCTGAGCGAACAG
Organism: uncultured Ferrimonas sp.; assembly: GCA_964632645.1. GTDB lineage: Bacteria > Pseudomonadota > Gammaproteobacteria > Enterobacterales > Shewanellaceae > Ferrimonas. Next base: position 1,066 of record CAZWED010000271.1, read on the forward strand.
CGGCCCGATGACCGCGCCCCTCTGAATGTCTGCCTCCAGGTGAACATCTCCGCCGAGCCGAGCAAATCCGGCGTGACGCCGGACGCACTGCCCGAACTGGCGGCGCAGGTTGCTGCCCTGCCCGGTCTGCGCCTGCGAGGGTTGATGGCGATCCCGGCGCCGGAATCCGACGAAACCCGCCAACGCCAGGCGCTGGCTCAGATGAAGCAGCTTTTCGACACGCTTAAGCTGGATTACCCCGGCATCGATACCCTCTCCATGGGAATGAGTGATGACCTGGAAGCGGCGGTGGCCGAAGGCAGCACCATGGTGCGCATCGGCACCGCCATTTTTGGCACTAGGAAGTGAAGACCGTGACCCAAGACATCCGCACCGTTGCCTTTATTGGCGCCGGCAACATGAGCCGAAGCATCATTGCCGGCCTGGTGGCCGGCGGTTACCCCGCCGGGCGCCTGATCGCCAGCAACCCCAGCCAGGGCAAACTCGATGCCCTGGCCGCCGACTACGGCATCCGCACCACCAACGACAACCTTGCCGCCGTAGCGGAGGCCGACGTTGTGGTGATGGCCGTCAAACCTCAGCTGATGGCGGCAGTTTGTGCCCCCATTGCCCAGCTCGACCTGTCCGGCAAGCTGGTGATCTCCATCGCCGCCGGCGTCACCTGTGAGCGTCTGAGCCACTACCTCGGCGGTCACCAGGCCCTGGTGCGCACCATGCCCAACACCCCTTCCATGCTGGGGCTGGGCATGACCGGCCTGTACGCCGGTAACGCCGTCAACGAGGCCGACCGCGCTTTCGCGGGTCACCTGATGGCGGCAGTGGGGGAGATACTCTGGCTGGAGCAGGAGGCGGGCATCGATCAGGTGATCGCCTGCGCCGGCAGTTCACCGGCCTACTTTTTCCTCTTTATGGAAGCGATGGAACAGGGCGCTGCGGCGCTGGGGGTCAAACCCGAGGATGCCCGCCTGATGATTCAGCAAGCGGCCATTGGCGCCGCCGAGATGGTGAGGCACAATCCTCAGTTGAGCCTGGCCGAATTACGGGCCCAGGTTACCTCCAAGGGGGGCACCACTCACGAAGCGGTGCAGACCCTGGAACAGCAGGGATTGCGCAAATCGGTAAATGACGCCATGCAGGCCGCCGTTCGGCGTGCCCAGGAAATGGCCAAAGAGTTTTAATTTGGGAACCAAAACACCATGACTGCGATGACCTATCTGGTAACCGTCCTGTTCAATCTCTACCTGATGGTGGTGCTGCTGCGCTTCGCCCTGCAACTGGTGCGCGCGGACTTCTACAACCCCTTCAGCCAATTCATCGTCAAGGCCACCCACCCCATCCTGGCTCCCATGCGCCGGGCGATCCCCAGCGTCGGTAACCTCGACCTGGCCACCCTGGTGCTGGCGTTGCTGGTGGGCTGCGGCAAATGGCTGGCGGTACTGGCGTTGAACGGCCAACCGCTCAACCCGCTGGACATCCTCCTGCTGGGCGGCCTCACCGTGCTGAAGGAAGCGGGCGTGCTGCTGTTCTGGATCCTGCTGATCCGCGCCATCCTGAGCTGGGTATCCCAGGGTTACAACCCCTTTGAAGCGGTTCTCCACCAGCTGACCGAGCCGCTGCTGGCCCCCATCCGTCGCGTGATCCCACCGATGGGCGGGCTCGACCTGTCGATGCTGGTTCTGCTGCTGGGCATGAACTTTATCAACCTGCTCATTGGCGACCTGATCCCGCTCTGGCGCCTGGTTTAATCCATGAGCTCCGCCATTGAACGCCAGGGCGACGATCTTTTGCTTAAGCTTTATATCCAGCCCAAGGCCAGCCGCGACCAGTTGGTTGGCCTGCACGGTGAGGAGTTCAAGGTGGCGATCACCGCGCCACCGGTGGACGGTAAAGCCAACGCGCACCTGATCAAGTTCCTGGCCAAGCAGTTCAGGGTGGCGAAAGGGCAGATCATCATCATCAAGGGCGAGCTGGGTCGACACAAACAGTTGAAGATTCAGTCACCCACCGTGATCCCGGATCCGCTGGCGCAGCTACTATAGTGAAGTTTAGGACCACATCTGATTAAGGAGTCCGCCATGTTGAGGTATGCCGTTGCGCTGCTGTTCTCCCTGATGGTTGCCCTCCCGGCCACGGCCGAGCAGGTGCAGAAAGTCGGAAAGTACGCCATCCATTACGTTGCCTTTGGCAGCACTTTCCTCACCCCGGAGATCGCTCGCACCTACGACATCACCCGCAGTCGCTATGTCGGACTGGTGAACATCACCGTGATCGACACCTCCCTGCCCGGTGACGAAACCCACGCCGTGGCCGTGAAGATCGACGGCACCGCCCGCAACCTGCTGGGCAACGTGAAAAACCTCAGCTTCAAGGAGATTCGGGAAGGCACTGCCATCTACTACATCGCCGAAGTGGGGCATCGTAACGAAGAGACCTTCACCTTCGACATCACGCTGAGCAACGGCAAGGACCTGAGCTCCGAGCTCTCCTTCCATCAGAAGTTCTTCGTCGACTGACCGGCGACAGACGCTGTTCAAGACCGGGGCGCCCTTGTAAGATCGGCGCCCCGGCGCCGTTCAGGCCCAACGACTTTCAACACAGAAGCGGAGTGCGCATGTCCACCACCCAATCCATTGTCCTGGCCACCGGCAACGCCGGAAAGGTACGCGAGTTTGCCCAACTGCTGGCGGATTACCCGCTGGAAGTGCTGCCGCAGAGCCAGTTTGATGTGCCGGAAGCAGTTGAGGACGGCACCACCTTTATCGAAAACGCCATCATCAAGGCCCGCAATGCCGCCCGCGCTACCGGCCTGCCGGCCATTGCGGACGATTCCGGCATTGAGGTGGACGCCCTTAACGGTCGCCCCGGCATCTACTCCGCCCGTTTTGCCGGTGAAGGCGCCAGCGCCACCGACAACTGGCAGAAGCTGCTGGCCGAAATGACCGGTCAGACCCAACGCAGCGCCCGTTTCCAGTGCGTGCTGGTTTACCTGCGCCACGCCGAAGACCCCTCGCCGGTGATCGCCCAGGCCAGCTGGGAAGGCCAGATCGCTGAAGCGCCCCAGGGCAACGAGGGCCACGGTTATGACCCGGTCTTCCAGGTGGCTGGCGAGCAGCGCACCGCCGCCGAGCTCAGCGCCGAAGAGAAAAACGCCCTGAGCCACCGCGGCAAAGCGATGGCTGAGTTGCTGGCCCAACTGAAAGCCAAGGGGATCCTGTAAGTGTCCCTGCCACCGCTGTCGCTCTACATCCACATCCCCTGGTGTGAGCAGAAGTGCCCCTATTGCGACTTCAATTCCCACGCCCGCAAAGGCGCGATCCCGGAAGCGGAGTACATTGCAGCACTGCTGGCCGACCTGGACCGCGATGTGCCCCTGGCCCAGGGGCGGACGTTGACCAGCCTCTTTATCGGCGGTGGCACCCCTTCGCTGATCTCCCCGGCGGGCATCGCCACCCTCCTGAAGGGCGTGGCCGAGCGCCTGCCGCTGGCTCCGGCCTGTGAAGTCACCATGGAAGCCAATCCCGGCACCCTGGAGGCGGACCGCTTCCAACCCTATCGGGAAGCCGGAGTGAACCGCCTCTCCATCGGGGTGCAGAGCTTTCAGCAGGACAAGCTGCAGATCCTGGGACGCATCCACGGCGCCGACGAGGCCCGTCGTGCGGCGCAGGAAGCCCGCAAGGCGGGCTTCGAACGGTTCAACCTGGACCTGATGCACACCCTGCCGGGCCAGAACGTCAAAGACGCCCTCTACGATCTGGAGCAGGCGATTGCGTTGGCGCCCCCCCACCTCTCCTGGTACCAGCTCACCATTGAGCCCAACACC
>CAZWED010000272.1:0-4817 GCA_964632645.1 uncultured Ferrimonas sp.
GGCGGTGGCCTTTATCCTCAACCAACAACTCAACACCCTGTTTATCCTCCTTGTTTTGGCGATCAATGCCCTGATTGGCACCCTGCAGGAATATTCCGCACAGAAGGCCGCCAGCGCCCTGCAGAAGATGGTGCCCCGGCGGGTTCGGGTGTACCGGGACGGCACGCTTCAGGAGCGGGATGCGGAGGAGCTGGTCCCCGGCGACCGGGTGGCGTTGGTCAGTGGTGATCGCATCAGCGCCGACGTGCGCCTGATCCAGGCCAGCGGCCTGGAGGTGGACGAGTCGGTGCTGACCGGCGAATCACAGGCGGTGGCGAAAAAGGTCAGTGAAACCCCCATAGAGGGCGCCATCTCGGCGCGCAGTGATTGCGTGTTTGCCGGCACTCTGGTGCTGCACGGACGGGCAGAGGGGCAGGTGGAAGCCACCGGGGAGCGCAGTGAGATTGGCCGAATCGCCACCGCGGTCAAGACCCAGCCGGAAGCCAAAGCGCCACTGCTCAAGCGCATCGAGCGATTTACCCTGGTGGTGGCGGTCAGCGTGCTGGTGGTGATCGCGGCGCTGTTCGTTATCGTCCTGCTGCGTGGCGCCGACCTGGGCTCGGTCTTTCTGCTGGGCATCGCCCTGGCCGTGTCTGCCATCCCCGAGGGCCTGCCCGCCGCCATCACCGTGGCACTGGCCATCGGCATGCGGCGCATGGCCAGGGTGAACGTGATTGTGCGCAAGCTGGTTGCGGTGGAGGCCCTGGGCTCCTGTACGGTGATCTGCTCCGACAAGACCGGCACCCTGACGGTTAACGAGATGACCGTTCGTCAGGTCTGGCTGCCCCGGGGAAACCGGGTGCCGGTCAGTGGCGAAGGCATGGCCCGTGCCGGTCGAGTGGATGCTTTGCCGTCGCAGCAGGACGAGGTGATGGCGCTGGTGCGCGCAGGCCGGCTCTGTAATGAAGCTACGGTGAAGGCCGATGACGGCAGCTGGGTTGGCCAGGGGGACGGCGTGGATCTGGCCTTTCTGGTGCTGGCGGGCAAGGCGGGGCTGGCACCGGACAAGGCGACGGGCCTGAAGACCCTGTCGCAGGTGCCCTATGAACCGGAGCTGGCCTACGCCGCCATTCTGGTGGAGGAGGCGTCGGGCCCGCGGGTGTATCTGAAGGGGGCGTTGGAGCGGATCCTGCCGCTTTGTAACCGGGCCCAGGGAACCGACTGGGCACCGGAGCGCATCAAGGCCCAGTTGTCGGAGCTGGCTGGTCTGGGCTATCGGGTGCTGGCGCTGGCGGACGGGGAGGCGGATGCCCCGTTGGACCCCCGGTCGCCGCCGACGGGATTGAGGTTCCTGGGCGCCGTGGCCATGGTGGATCCCCTGCGCCACGACGCCATTGAGGCGGTGGCGCAATGTCGGCAGGCGCGCATTGAGGTAGCGATGATCACCGGTGACCATCCGGATACCGCCCGTGCCCTGTCGTTGGAACTGGGCCTGATGCGCGACGATAAGCCGGTGGTGACCGGCAGCCAGTTGGCGGATGCGGAACGGGCAGGCCCGCAAGCGGTAAGGGATTTGGTTCGCGGCAGTCGGGTGTTTGCCCGGATCGAGCCGATGCAGAAGCTGACCATCACCCAGGAGTTGATGGCGGAAGGCCATAACGTCGCCATGACCGGCGACGGGGTCAATGACGCGCCCGCGCTGCACGCTGCCCACGTGGGCATCGCCATGGGGAAGCGGGGCACGGACGTGGCCAGGGAGAACGCCGACCTTATCCTGACCGATGACCATTTTGCCTCGATCATCGACGGCGTCAGAGAGGGGCGGGTGGTTTACAGCAACATCCGCAAAGTGATCTACCTGCTGATTTCAACGGGGGCCGCGGAGATCGTCCTGTTCATTCTCAGCGTGCTGTTCGGGCTGCCCTTGCCCCTGCTGCCGTTGCAGATCCTGTGGCTGAACCTGGTCACCAACGGCGTGCAGGATGTGGCATTGGCGTTTGAACCGGCCGAGGGCGATGAGCTGCGACAGCCGCCTCGTCCGCCCCAGGAGCGGATCTTCAATCCGTTGATGCTGGAGCGGGTTCTGACCTCGGCGCTCTATATGGGCGTAGTGACTTTTATGGTGTTCTATACCGGGCTTGAACTGGGGATGGCGGAAGCGGAAGCGCGCAACCTGACGCTGTTGATGATGGTGCTGTTCGAGAACGTGCACGCCCTCAACAGCCGCTCGGAACGCCAGTCCCTGTGGCGATTGCCAATGTTTGGCAATCCGCTGCTGCTGTTGGGGATCCTCATCGCCCAGGGGATCCACGTTGGGGCGATGTTCTGGCCGCCCTTGGCCCAAACCCTGCAAATCAGTCCGGTAAGCTGGTCGCAATGGGCGGAACTGTTGGCCTTGGCCCTGACCTTGCTTATGGTCGATGAGGTTCACAAATGGGTGAACAAACGGCAGCGTGTTAGCGCTCGCGAACCAGGCTAGCGCGGCAAACGTCGGCCATAGTCGGCATCATTCAGCGAATCTTTAGCTTCCAAACCAGACAGTTACGATGGCCATACAATAAACAAACCGGATCCCGGATGTGGCCTGATAATCTGCTTTTAGTGGTTCCTCGGGACCATTCCTCTGGGTTCGGTGAACAGCGGGTCATTGTGGAGGGCGGTCGTTTGGCGTTGGACAAAGAGCGTCGAAACGGTGTCGAGGGTGTTCTGACGCGGCATTCAACTGGGACCGTCGTTTCAGATTGCTGCTGGATTATCTTGATGACGACAAGGACGTGAATCAGCGAAATTGTCGCTCACTGGCTCTGATGGTGTCTTATGGATGAGATTCGGGATTGTAAGTGTCATATCGTGCATTGCGCGTTGTGCGAAAGGGAAGGCAAAGACAGAGCATGGGGTGATGATGTCCGTTATGAGTTTTGTACCGACAATGATGCCCTGAATCAGAGGGCGACCCTGACACTGCCAGGCAACGATGAGGGGGTAAAGTGCAGCAATTTTGTGGTTCGTGCCATCTGCATTCTGCATCGCCATCTCAATAAACCCGTGGAGAAAAAGCTGATTGCGCAGTTTGTTTGGGGGGGGCGCACGGTGGGAAGCAACAGCCTGCCGGTACTGGTGAATGACCTGCGCAAAGTGTTGAAAGGCTCTCGATACCGCATCGTCACCCTGCGTGGCGTCGGCTATATGATGGTAGAGGACGTTGAGCCGAAATAACGAGGGCTTGCGCTGCGGGTGACGTCAGGCGTCGCTGGCCACCCGCGGTTGCGAACGCTCAATGCTCTTCAGCCATCTCCCCCTGAGCCTTGCGGGACCCGAACTGACCCGCCAGCCAGAGGCCCGATTGCTTCATCAGGTAGCCAAACAGCCCCCCCAGGATCAGAGAAGGCACCACCAGTTGCCACTGGCCATCGGCAGCAAACGTGGCACAGGAGCCGACAAAGGTTCCGGGAATGAAGGTCAGCCACTTCTGGCGGGCCTGAATGCACATCAGAAAAGCGACCACGCCGGTTAACCCATACCCCAGCATTTCAGTACCCAGCCAGGCTCCACCAGAGAGGATAAGGAGCGCCCAGACCACACCGGACAGGTTGGTGGTCAGACTGATCCCCAGCCCCTTTATGCTGTCATCCGGGGACGCGAAGTAGCTGGTGCAACCCAGGAAGCCGGCCCAGGTCAGCAGGCCCAGTGAAACCGACAGCCAGCCCCAAACGGCGGACAGAATGCCTGTGGTCACTGCGATGGCAACGAGTGTAGTCATGGCGTGCTCGCATATGAATCTAATTCAAGGGCGGCTGATACTACCTCATTCACGGCAAAAGGCGAGTGATCTCGATCACGCTGGGCAAGGGCGGAGCATGAGAGTGATCATGTTGCAGAAGAGCGGACTTTCAGACGTTGATGCCAATGCCCGATGCCAGCGAACAGGCTGGCAGGCAGAAAAATGGGGAAAGAGAGTGGGTTAGAATCGGGTGCGGTCCAGCCCCTGGCTGATCCAATACGCTTCGTTATAGGCCGCCTGCGCATCCAATTGGGATTGGCCGGCCTGAACGCACTGGGCGTCATCCAGCGACATCACGCCGGATTGCTGGCGTCGGGATATCTCTTCACCGGCAAAGGACCGGAGTGCTATTTGTTTGCCAAAGTAGGCGTGATACTCACACAGCCGGGTGTCACTCCAGCTGCGAATGTTGCCGAGATCCCAGGGCGAAAGCGTGCAGCCCGAAAGGAGCAGTATGCCGGCCATCATCACTGTCAGTCTCATGGTTCCACCTCCAAGGGGAAAGGGCGACCAACCTTTTGTTGCAATAAAGTAATAGCGTCCAAAGCCGGGCAAATCTGTGGTGCGGATCCGGATTTTACCTTGACGTTTTTCGCCAGTAACAAAGCTGTGACGCGGATCTCTGAGTGAATCGATCGGTGTCTTGCTGCTGCCGGAAGGAACTCCGGTGTCGCCTAGCGGCAAGCGATGGGCACCCGAAATGCTAATGCCTTGATCCGATGGGTGAACACCGTTTCTGAGCGGAGAGATGGAAAGGAAGGGCAATTAGGAGAAAGACAGGCGCTCGCACGTGGCGGTTTTCCATAGGCCAATGTTCGGGTTTCTTCCGCGCTTCGATTCAGGATGGCGATCTCGCCGTAGCGTGCGCCTGTGGCGCACGGAGCGGACTGGAAAACGGCGAGAGTCGATCGTTCCCGTCGGTGGCCAACCCTATGTCGTATTGCATCAAAGGGGATATCTGATGGAATGCTCGGGTTTCTTCAGCCCTTTGGTTCAGGATGCCGATCTCGCCGTAGCGTGCGCCTGTGGCGCACGGAGCGGACTGGAAAACGGCGAG
>CAZWED010000273.1:0-4802 GCA_964632645.1 uncultured Ferrimonas sp.
TGGGTACGGTGGCGATTGAGCCGCCTTTAGCCGTCAGCGTGGCCGCCTCCCGTCCCCAAATCAGGTAGCCTAACCCACTCATCAACAACGTCATCCCCAGCTGTGCGATTACTACTCGGTAGGCCGCACTCCGTCGCTGGCGAGCCAGTTGGCTAATCAATGAATCAAGCTCCGCTGAGTTTTTATGGAAAAAAATCGGCCTTAGCCGATTTCCACCTTAAAAGCCTGCGAAAGTATACCGGAGTGGAGGTCGGATGCAACTTAGCCGATGGCGGGCGAGTGTGATCCATGGCACGTCAGAAAGACATAATTCGACCTGTGTATCACACAAAAACACAGACGGATGAAATGAAAGAAGTTTTCAGCGAGAAAGTTTCGAAATTTAAGGGATTTTGACCGGATGAGATGAATTTTTCAGTTTCATCCCCTCCGGTCATAGAACAATTAACGATCAATCAGTTCCGGCGCCAATTTGACCAGGATCCCATCCAGCTGATCCAGGTCTGTGTAGTTGATCACAAGCTTGCCTTTGCCCTTGCTGCCATGGTTGATGGCCACGGTTGCGCCAAGGCGCTCGGTCAGCTGCTCTGCCAGGCGGGCGATGTCCGGATCCGGCTGCGCAGGAACGGCCACAGGCGCGGGCTCCAGCAGCTTCTGCACCAGCTTTTCGGTTTCACGAACCGTCATCTCCTTGCCGGCCACCTGGCGGGCCGCCAACGTCTGGGCATCGCCGCTCAGTGCCAGCAGGGCCCGGGCGTGGCCCATCTCGAGGTCGCCATGCTCCAGCAGGGTTTTGACCTCCTCATTGAGGCTGTTCAGGCGCAGCAGGTTGGTGACCGTGGCCCGGGACTTGCCCACCGCTTCCGCCACCTGGGCGTGAGTCAGTTCGAACTCATCCGCCAGGCGCTTCAGGGCGATCGCCTCCTCCATCGCGTTGAGATCTTCACGCTGGATGTTCTCGATCAGTGCGATGGCGACCGCGGCGTTGTCCTCAACCTGTTTAATCAGGCAGGGAACGGTGGTCAAACCGGCCATCTGGGCGGCACGCCAACGACGCTCGCCGGCAATGATTTCGTAACGGTCTCCCGCCAACTGCCGGACGATGATCGGCTGGATAACCCCCTGAGCCTTGATGGAGCTTGCCAGCTCCTCAAGCGCTTCATTCGACATGTCGCGACGGGGTTGGTACACCCCGCGGCGCAGTGCCTCGACCGGCAACTGAGACAGGCCCTCACGGCTTTGAGGCGCCGTCGGAGCGTCCGGGGCAGGCTGACGCTGTGCCACCGCCTGACTGCCACCGAGCAGGGCATCCAGCCCTTTTCCTAATCCACGTTTTTTCGGGGACATCTGATTCCTCTTAAGCCTGTTCGGTCTCGGTCACCCGGGCGGACTCCGCCCGGCGCAGCATCTCACCAGCCAACGCCAGGTACGCTTTGGCCCCGGCGCTGCTCTTGTCGTAGTACATGGCCGGCGCGCCGAAGCTCGGTGCTTCAGCCAGGCGCACGTTACGGGGGATCACGGTCCGGTACACTTTGTCACCAAAGTGCTGCTTGAGCTGGTCAGAGACGTCATTGGCCAGTCGGTTGCGCGGGTCGTACATGGTGCGCAGGATGCCCTCGATGGTGAGGTTGGGGTTCACCACCTGGGCCAGCTTACCGATGGTGTCCATCAGCGCCGTCAGCCCCTCGAGCGCGTAGTATTCGCACTGCATCGGGATGACAACGGAATCCGCGGCCCCCATGGCATTGACCGTCAGCATGTTGAGCGAAGGCGGGCAGTCGATGAAGATGTAATCGTACTTGTCCAGCACCGGCGCCAGAGCGTTGCGCAGGCGCACCTCCCGGGCAAAGAACTCCATCAGCTTGATCTCGGCGGCGGTGACGTCAGCGTTGGCGGCAATCAGGTCATACTTGCCGCTGGTGTCACGAACGATCACCTCTTCCGCCGACTTGTCGTCGACCAGCAGTTCGTAGGCGGTGTTCTCCACCTCGTACTTGTCGACACCACTGCCCATGGTGGCATTGCCCTGGGGATCCAGATCGATCAACAGCACCTTGCGCCGGGTCGCGGCCATGGACGCCGCGAGGTTGATGCTGGTGGTGGTTTTACCCACGCCACCTTTCTGGTTTGCAATCGCGATCACTTTTGCCACTGCAGTGCCCTCAATCCACTTTTTTGACTTGTACCAGGTGACGCTGCGCGTCGAGCCCGGGCACCTTTAACGCCACGGTGTTCTGCACCTGGAACTGGGCGGGGATCGCCGTCAGTTCGTCTTCATCCAATTGCCCCTTCAGGGCCAGGAAATGGCCATCTTCAGCGGGCAGGTGCGCACACCAGGTCAGCATGTCCTCAAGCGAGGCAAATGCCCGGCTCAGCACGGCATCGAACTTCTGTTCCGGCTGATACGCCTCAACCCGGCTCTCTACCGCCGTTACGTTGGTCAGGCCCAGGGTATGAATCACCTGGCGAATAAACCGAATTCGCTTGCCCAGGCTGTCGAGCAACACGAACTCTTTGTCGGGGTTGCAGATGGCCAGAGGCAACCCGGGCAATCCCGGGCCGGTTCCCACATCGATAAAGCGACGGCCCTGCAGATGGGGGCCGACGACGATGCTGTCCAGAATATGCTTTTCGAGCATATCCATGGGATCCCGAACCGAGGTGAGGTTGTACGCCTTATTCCACTTGTCCAGCAAGCGCACCAGCTCGACCAGCTGGGCCTGTTGCTCGGCACTGACAGTAAGACCACTTTGGCTAATTAGGGTCGACAGGCGTTTCGCCAACACGGAAGGGTTCCCCTAAAAAATAAGAGTTAATGGGTCATTATGAAGGCCGCGGCAGGGCATGGGAAGCCCCGCCGCCAGCCAGAGACAGCGCGATTAAGCGCTCTTGCGAAGCAGACCGTGTTTTTTCAGGTATACCAGCAGCAGTGAGATGGCCGCCGGCGTGACGCCGGAGATGCGGGATGCACTGCCCAGGGTTTCCGGTTTGTGCTCCATCAGTTTGGCCACCACCTCGTTGGACAGCCCCTTCACCTGGCGGTAATCGAGGTCCAGCGGCAGGGCGGTTTGCTCGTGACGACGGGCCTTTTCGATCTCGTCCTTCTGACGTTCGATGTAGCCGGCGTACTTCACCTGGATCTCCACCTGCTCGGCGGCCTGTTCGTTATCCAGCGCCGGACCCAAGGTGTCCACTGCCATGATCTGGCCGTAGGTCAGTTCCGGACGACGCAGCAGCTCTTCCAGGTTGGCTTCCCGCGCCAGGGGCGACTTGAGCAACGGATTCAGGGCGTCGGCTGCAGCGCTGTCCTTCTGCACCCAGGTGCTGCGCAGGCGCTGGCGTTCGAGTTCGATCGCCTCCACCTTGGCGTTGAACTTGGCCCAACGTTCGTCGTCCACCAGGCCCATCTCACGGCCGATCTCGGTCAGGCGCAGATCCGCGTTGTCTTCCCGCAGCAGCAGACGGTGCTCGGCGCGGGAGGTGAACATGCGGTAAGGCTCCTGGGTGCCCAGGGTGGAGAGGTCATCCACCAGCACACCGAGGTACGCCTGATCTCGACGGGGCGCCCAGCCTGCTTCACCGCGAACCCGGCGGGCGGCATTGAGGCCGGCCAGCAAGCCTTGGGCACCGGCTTCTTCGTAGCCGGTGGTGCCGTTGATCTGACCCGCAAAGAACAGCCCTTCAAGGAACTTGCTCTCCAGAGTGGCTTTGAGATCACGGGGATCGAAGAAATCGTACTCAATGGCGTAGCCGGGACGCAGGATCCGGGCCTGCTCAAAGCCCTTGATGGATCGCACCAAGTCCATCTGCACATCGAAGGGCAGGGAGGTGGAGATCCCATTGGGGTAGATCTCGATGCTGTTCAGCCCCTCCGGCTCAACGAAGATCTGGTGCGAGGTTTTATCGGCAAACCGCATCACCTTGTCTTCCACCGAGGGGCAGTAACGGGGACCGATCCCCTCGATCACCCCGGTGTACATAGGGCTGCGATCCAGACCTGAACGAATGATCTCGTGAGTCCGTTCGTTGGTGTGAGTGATGTAGCAGGAGATCTGGCGCGGCTGCTCCGACCGGTCACCAATATAGGAAAACACCGGAGTGGGGTTGTCACCGGGTTGCTCCTGCATCACGGAGAAATCGAGGCTGCGTGCATCCAGACGGGCCGGGGTGCCGGTCTTGAGGCGATCAATGCGCAGCGGCAGTTCACGCAGACGGTGGGCCAGGCGCACCGCGTTGGTGTCACCGATGCGGCCACCGGCGTAGTTGTCCAGGCCGATGTGGATCTTGCCATCCAGGAAGGTGCCGACCGTCAGCACCACCGCCTCCGCGCCAAAATGGATGCCGGCGTCGGTGATCACGCCGGTGACCTTGTCGCCTTCCAGGATCAGATCATTCACCCCCTGCTGAAAGATCTGCAGGTTGGGCTGGTTAAACAGGATCTGCTGGATCGCCTGACGGTACAGGGCACGATCCGCCTGTGCGCGGGTGGCACGAACGGCAGGGCCCTTGGAGGCGTTCAGGGTGCGGAATTGAATGCCGGCGCGATCCGTAGCGCGTGCCATGGCACCGCCCAGCGCGTCGATCTCTTTCACCAGGTGCCCTTTCCCAATGCCACCAATGGCAGGGTTACAGGACATCTGGCCCAGGGTATCCAGGTTATGGGTCAGCAAAAGGGTGCGGGCACCGGTCCGGGCACTGGCTAACGCCGCCTCGGTTCCGGCATGGCCACCGCCGACCACGATCACATCATAATGTTCCAGCACACGCATGGATTGCTACCCTCTTGGTTCTAAAAAAGCGCT
>CAZWED010000274.1:0-4718 GCA_964632645.1 uncultured Ferrimonas sp.
CGCTTCCGCCGACATCTCCATGGAAGACCTGATCACCCAGGAAGATGTGGTTGTCACCCTGTCTCACCAGGGCTACGTCAAGTACCAGCCGCTGAGCGACTACGAAGCTCAACGTCGTGGTGGCAAAGGCAAGTCTGCCACCAAGATGAAGGATGAGGACTTTATTGAGCGTCTGTTGGTGGCCAACACCCACGACACCATCCTCTGCTTCTCCTCCATCGGTAAGGTGTACTGGATGCGGGTGTTCCAGCTGCCGCTGGCCAGCCGTACCGCCCGTGGTCGTCCGATCGTGAACTTGCTGCCGCTGTCCGAAGGGGAGCGCATCACCGCGATCCTGCCGGTGGAAGAATACTCCGCCGACAAGTACATCCTGTTCGCTACCGCCAAGGGCACCGTGAAGAAGACGGCGCTGAACGCCTACAGCCGTCCGCTCTCTTCCGGTATCCGTGCCATTAACCTGGCCGACGATGACCAGTTGATCGGCGTTGACATCACCGAGGGTGACAACGAAGTGATGCTGTTCTCCGATGCGGGCAAGGTGGTTCGCTTTAACGAGGATCAGGTGCGTGCCATGGGCCGTACCGCCACCGGTGTGCGCGGCATCAACCTGGAAGGCAGTGACCGCGTGGTCTCCCTGATCGTTCCCCGTGACGACGGTGCCATCCTGACCGTGACCGAAAACGGTTTCGGTAAGCGCACGCCGCAGTCCGAATACCCGACCAAGAGCCGTGCCACCAAAGGGGTGATCTCCATTAAGGTGAGCGAGCGTAACGGCCTGGTAGTGGGTGCCGTTCAGGTGGGTGAAAACGACGAAATCATGTTGATCACCAACCGCGGCACACTGGTGCGGACCCGCGTTTCCGAAGTGTCGGAAGTGGGCCGTAACACCCAGGGTGTTCGCCTGATCCGCACCGCGGATGACGAACAGGTTGTCGGCCTTGAACGCATCGACGAAGTGGAGGTGGATGACACCCTGCTCGAAGAGGGCGCGGAAGGGGAAAGCCCTGCCGAAGGCCAGTCCGGTGAGACCGAAGCAACGGGCGCCGACGAGTAAGCAACAGTGAAGACGGGCGCCTCTGATGAGGCGCCCGTTTTTTTTCGAGGGAAGAAACGTGACCATTTATAACTTTTGTGCCGGCCCGGCCATGTTACCGACTGCGGTAATGCGCAAGGCGCAGCAGGAATTTTGTGACTACCAGGGGCTCGGCGTGTCGGTGATGGAACTGTCCCACCGCAGTGCCGAATACATGGCCGTGGCCGAGAAAGCGGAACAGGACCTGCGGGAACTGATGGCGATCCCGGACAACTACGCCGTGCTGTTTATGCACGGCGGTGCCCGTGGCCAGTTTTCTGCCATACCGCTGAATCTGCTGGGGCAGGGCAAAGCGCTCTATCTGGAGACCGGTCAGTGGTCCGTTGCCGCCGCAGAGGAGGCGCAAAAGTTTGGCCAGATCGACCGGGTTGATCTGCGTTGCGACAACGACACTCTGGATCTGAGCCGGATCCCGGAGACCCGCGACTACGCCTATGTCCACTACTGCCCGAATGAAACGGTCGACGGGGTGGCCCTGTTCGACGTTCCTGAGGTGGACGCGCCCCTGGTGGCGGATCTCTCCTCCTGCATTCTCGGCCGGGAGCTGGATGTGTCCCGCTTTGCCCTGCTGTATGCCGGGGCACAGAAGAACATTGGCCCTGCGGGCCTGACCCTGGTGATCGTCCGCCGTGACCTGCTGGGACAGGCTGATCCGAAGTGCCCTGCGATTCTGGACTACGCGCTCACCGCCCAGCACGACTCCATGTACAACACCCCGCCCACCTTTGCCTGGTACCTGGCGGGTGAGGTGTTCCAGTGGCTGAAACAGCAGGGGGGCGTCGCCGTCATGGCGGAGCGCAACCGGGCCAAGGCGAAGAAACTGTACGACTTTATTGACGGCAGTCGCTTCTACCAAAACCGGGTGGCAGTGCGCTATCGCTCCGAAATGAATGTTACCTTCCAGTTACATGATGCGCAGTTGGATCAGCGTTTCCTGGCCGAAGCGGAAGCCTGTGGGCTTAAGGCCCTGAAGGGGCACCGTTTGGTTGGTGGCATGCGCGCCAGCATCTACAACGCCATGCCCGAGGCGGGTGTCGACGCCTTGGTGCACTTTATGGATGAGTTTGCCCGTACCCACGACGGCGCGGGCAACGCCTAAGCAAAGGACAACAATATGGATATTAAGACCCTGGCCAACCGGGGCGTTCTGGGCCTTCACCCCTACCAGCCGGGAAAGCCGGTGGAAGAGCTTGAGCGCGAACTGGGCATTCAGGACATCGTCAAGCTGGCCTCCAATGAAAACCCGCTGGGGCTCAGTCCGATGGCCAAAAAGGCGATCGAAGCGGCCACCGCGGAGTTGACCCGTTATCCGGACGCCAACGGCTTTTACCTGAAACAGAAGCTGGCGGCTCGTTGGCAGGTGACCCCGGAGCAGGTAACCCTGGGTAACGGCTCTAACGAAGTGCTGGAGATCCTGTTCCGTACCTTCGTCAGCCCCGACAGCGAAGTGATCTTCGATAAGCACGCGTTTATCGTTTACGCCTTGTTGACCCAGTCCGCCGGCGCGACGGCGATACCGGTGCCCTCCAGAGACTGGGGGCACGATCTCGACGGGATGCTGGAGCGGATCACCGGCAAAACCCGCATGATCTGCATCGCCAACCCCAACAACCCGACGGGCACCTATCTGGCGCCGAAGGCCATCAAGGCGTTTCTCGACAAGGTGCCGTCCAACATTCTGGTGGTGCTGGATGAAGCCTATTACGAGTACGTTGCGCCGCAGGAGCGGGGGGAAACCCATCAGTGGCTGAGTCATTACCCCAATCTGGTGATCAGCCGCACTTTCTCCAAAGCCTACGGGTTAGCCGGATTGCGCGTCGGTTACGCGCTGACCAGTGCCGAGATGGCCGATCTGCTCAACCGCGTGCGAGAGCCCTTTAACTGCAACAGCCTGGCGCTGGCCGCCGCCACCGCCGTGCTGGATGACGAGGCTTACCTGGCGGAAGGGATTGCCCTGAACCAGCGGGAGATGAAGCGACTCGAAGCCTACTTTGTTGAGCGCGGCCTGCCGTACATTACCAGCGTTGGTAACTTCATCACCGTTGAAGTAGGTGAAGCGGGGGCCATCTATGAGGCGCTGCTGCGCCAGGGCGTGATCGTGCGGCCAATCGCCGGATACGGCATGCCCAACCACCTGCGTGTCAGCATCGGTACCGAAGCGGAGAACACCCGCTTTATGGCCGCCATGGACGTGGTGCTGGCGCAACGCTAACCGCTCCGTATGGACATCCAGGCGGCTTCAGGCCATTATGCGGAAGCTTCGGCTTCCGCTTTTTGTTTTGGAGTACCATGAAACAGTTACCGCTCTCTCCTGTCTCCCACGTCGAAGGTGACGTCTACCTCCCGGGCTCCAAGAGCATCTCCAACCGCGCACTGCTGTTGGCGGCACTGGCCGAAGGCGACACCACCCTGACCAACCTGCTCGATTCCGACGACATTCGGCATATGCTGAACGCGCTCAAACAGTTGGGTGTGGCCTATCAGTGGGACGCCAACAGCGGGGAGATCCTGGTGCACGGCCAGGGCGGTCCGCTGGCGCGATCTGCCGAGGCGCTGGAACTGTTTCTGGGTAACGCCGGTACCGCCATGCGACCGCTTTGTGCGGCGCTGGTGGTGGGGCAGGGCGACTATGTGTTGACCGGCGAACCGCGAATGAAAGAGCGGCCGATTGGCCACCTGGTGGACGCCTTGCGGCCACTGGGCGCGTCCATCGAGTACCTTGAAACGGAAGGGTACCCGCCGGTGACCATTCGGTCCGGTAAGCTGGCCGGTGGAAGGGTCAGCATCGACGGATCCATCTCCTCCCAGTTCCTCACGGCCCTGTTGATGGTGGCGCCGCTGTGTGAAGACAGCCTGACCATCGACGTGGAAGGGGAGCTGGTTTCCAAGCCCTACATCGACATCACACTGGCACTGATGGCCCGTTTCGGTGTTGAGGTGGAAAACCGCGACTACCGCCAGTTCTATATTGCCGCCGGTCAGCGATACGTCAGCCCTGGCCGCTTCCTGGTGGAGGGGGATGCCTCCTCCGCGTCCTATTTTCTCGCCGCCGCCGCCATCGGGGGCGGGCCGATCACCGTACATGGCGTGGGTCGGATGAGCCTTCAGGGGGACAAGCATTTTGCCGATGCTCTGGAAGCGATGGGCGCGGTAATCGAGTGGCAGGACGAGAGCATCACTGCCCGTCGTGGCGCCCTCAATGGCATCGACATGGACATGAACCACATCCCCGACGCGGCCATGACCATCGCCACCACGGCGCTGTTCGCCAACGGCCCGACCACCATCCGCAACGTCTACAACTGGCGCGTGAAGGAAACCGATCGCCTTGCCGCCATGGCCACTGAACTGAAGAAGGTGGGGGCCATCGTCGAAGAGGGGCACGATTATCTTCGCATTGAACCGGTGAATTCTCTGCAGCATGCCGCGATCGACACCTACAATGATCACCGGATCGCGATGTGTTTTTCGCTGTTGGCCGTTGGTGGCGTGCCTGTCACCATCAATGACCCGGACTGTACGGCGAAGACCTTCCCCGACTACTTCGACCGCCTTGCCGGCCTTTGCCGCTGATACGTAACAAAATGCGTTGAAGGCCGGCACAGGCGCTGCTATCTGTTTGAAC
>CAZWED010000275.1:0-4669 GCA_964632645.1 uncultured Ferrimonas sp.
TACACCTGGGACGAGGGCCACGAGCTGGACGCGTCCATCATGGAGGGCACGACGCTTCAGGCGGGCGCGGTGGCCGGTGTGCGGACGGTACGCAGCCCCATCGCCCTGGCCCGTCGGGTGATGACCGACTCGCCCCACGTGATGCTGGCCGGAGAGGGGGCGGAAGCCTTTGCCCGGGCCCAGGGGCTGGAGATGGTGAGCAACGACCACTTTGATACCGAATCCCGGCTGGAGAGTCTGAAGCGGGTGAAAGCGAAGATCCAGGCGCAGGAAGGGGTCAGCCACCAGGCGGCCGTGGCGTCCCTGGACAGCGAATACAAGATGGGCACCGTCGGCGCCGTGGCGCTGGATCGCACCGGCACCCTGGCGGCTGCCACCAGCACCGGCGGAATGACCGCCAAGCGCTGGGGACGGGTGGGGGACAGCCCGGTCATCGGTGCGGGCACCTACGCCGATAACGCGGTGTGCGCCATCTCTGCCACCGGTCATGGCGAGTACTTTATCCGCTACAACGTGGCGGCGGACATCTGTGCCCGGGCCAAGTATCAGGGCATCGCACTGGCCGAGGCCGCAGACGCCGTCATCATGAAGCGCCTGAAGGACGCCGGTGGCACCGGCGGCGTCATCACCCTGGACCCCCAGGGGCGGGTGGCGATGCCCTTCAACACCGAAGGGATGTACCGGGCCAGCATCGATGCGACGGGAAGCAAGGTGATCGCCATCTGGCAGGCGCCGGTGACCCCGTAACGCTCCGTAATGCGCAGCCGAATGGCGCAATCGCTTTTCTTTCGCAGACAGGGCGAGCTGGTAAGGCTACCTTTAAAGGGCATCTATCGGCCTACTAGGGGGAAGGATGGAATCGGTCAAAGTCATTGATTACATGGAGCGTCATCCCGTGAAGTTGACGCCCGACACGCCGCTGTCCACGGCGGTGGAGAAGCTGCTTGAGAAAGGCCAGCTTGGTGCGCCGGTGGTGGATAGCCAGAATCGCCTGTTGGGTTTCATCTCCGAACAGGACTGCCTGGCGAAGTTGCTGGAAAGCTCCTACCACTGCGACCTGACGGCCAAGGTGGAGGACGTGATGAAAACCGACGTACTCACTGCCAGGCCGGAAGATTCGGTGCTGTCTCTGGCGGAGATGATGTTGGGGCAGAAACCCAAGATCTACCCGGTGGTTGATGAGTCCCGGGTGATCGGCATCATCGACCGCAGTCGGGTTCTCAAAGCGATTGGCACCCACCTCAAGGTGTGTTTCCGTCACGCGGTGTGAGCGGCGCGGCCACACCGAAACACGGCGCGGTTTTCCGCGCCGTTTCTTTTTTGCCCAAACGGGATCACGTTTTGACAAAAAAGAATAAGCACCAAGGATTTGTTGTTAAGAAAATCTGCAATTGAAATGCGGCTTTCCCGTACTATTAGGGGTTAGCGAAGTTCATGGAGAGTGAAGATGAGAGATCGGGTTTGGGAACAGCTGCGCAGCGAAGCAGAGGTGATCACTCGCAATGAGCCCTTGCTGACCAGCTATGTTCACACCTGCATTCTGAGTCACCGAAGCCTGGGTGGAGCACTCAGTTTTATCCTGTCCAATAAGATGGCGGACGAAGTGATGTCGGCCATGGTACTGCGGGAACTGCTGGAGGAGGCCTACAAGGCCGACCCCGGCATCATTACCTGCGCCGCCCATGATATGGAAGCGGTATTTCATCGTGACCCGGCGGTCAAAACCTTCCTGACCGTGCTGCTGAACCTCAAGGGATTCCAGTCGATCCAGACCCATCGTCTGGCCCATCATCTCTGGCACAGCGGCCGGGAGGATCTGGCCCTGTTCCTGCAAAGCCGCAACTCCCAGGTGTATGGCGTGGACATTCACCCCGCGGCCCGCATTGGCAAGGGCGTGATGTTCGACCACGCCACCGGCATCGTGGTCGGGGAAACGGCGGTGATTGAAGACAACGTCTCCATTCTGCAGTCGGTCACTCTGGGCGGTACCGGTAACGAATCCGGTGATCGTCATCCCAAGGTGCGCAGCGGCGTGATGATCGGTGCCGGCGCCAAGGTGCTGGGCAACATCGAAGTGGGCGAGGGCGCCAAGATTGGCGCGGGCTCCGTGGTGGTCAACCCGGTGCCGCCCCACGTTACCGTGGTGGGGGTTCCGGCCAAAATCGTCGGCCGTCCCGATTGCGCTCACCCCTGCGACACCATGGACCAGAGCCTGCTGGGCGGAGGCCCCGACATCGGGGCCGGGATCTGACCCGGTAAGCACAGCGTAAGGCGGCCAAAAGGCCGCCTGTTTATTTTTTATGATCTGTGACAACGTGAAGGAGCCGTAGGTATCTAGACTAACAATCAGATCCCACACCATTTTGTGCGCTTAGGTCAGGGACAGGGGGAGGAGTGGCATGGGGCAATCTATCCACCGGACGGCGTTCAGCCGGAAAGACCATCAGCGGTTTTCCCGGCGGCTTCATCAGGATCTTGAAACTCTGGAAACGCTGCTGGCCACTCCGGGATGGGGCGTCGGCCCGCGTACCCTGGGGGCAGAGCTGGAGCTGTACCTGACCGACCCAAAGGGGCGGCCCGTGTTGCGCAATCAGGAGGTGCTGGCCCTGGCCGGCGATCCCCTGCTCACCGAAGAGCTCAACCGCTTCAACCTGGAATACAACTGCCCCTATACCCAATGCCAGGGCGCCCCCTTTACCTGGCTGGGGCAACAGATTGATCAGCGCCTTTCCACCTTGCGAGCGCTGGTCAGGCCCGAGGGGATCCGCATAACCCCCATCGGGATCCTGCCGACCCTGACCGAAGCGGACTTCGGTCTGCACTCCATGACCGACACCCCTCGTTACCACGCCCTGACCCAAATCCTGACCCGGGCGCGTGGCGGGCCGTTTCAGATCTGCATCAGCGGCCCGGAGCGGCTGGTGATGAGCGCCGACGACATGACTCTGGAGGGCGCCAACACCTCCTTTCAGATGCATCTGAAGGTGGCGCCGGCGGAGTTTGCCCCCTGGTTTAACGCCATCCAGATCGCCTCTGCCTTTGCCCTGGCCCTGGGAGCGAATTCGCCCGTGTTTCTGGGGCGTCGACTCTGGCATGAAACCCGGATCCCCCTGTTTAAGCAGTCGATCGATTGCCGCAACCTGTGCCAGATGAACTGGCAGCCACCGGCGCGGGTCTCCTTTGGCAAGGGCTACGTGCGCCACAGTGCTCTGGAGTTGTTCCGGCAGGGGGTCAGCCTGCAGCCGGTTTTGCTGCCGGAATGCGACGAGGCGGACGAGCCCAAACCGGGCTGCGGCCCGGCGCTCAGCGCGCTGCGGCTGCATCACGGTACGGTATGGAGCTGGAACCGGGCGGTCTATGACGACGCCGGGGGCGGCCATCTGAGAATCGAGTTGCGCAGCCTGCCCGCGGGGCCCACCACCATCGACATGCTGGCCAACGGTGCCCTCACCCTGGGGCTGGCCCAGGCCCTGATGCCGGAGCTGGACCGCCTGATGGACACGCTGCCCTTCGAGTTTGCCGAGTACAACTTCTACCGGGCGGCACAGCGGGGCATCGACACCGAACTGCTGTGGCCGAACGCGCGGGGCCATCTGGACGAGATCCCACTCACCCGTCTGCTGCCGGAGCTGGTGGACCGGGCGGAACAGGGCCTGCGCGAGATGGGCATTGAAGCTTCAGAAGCGGCCCGTTTGATGGCGGTTTTGCGCGAGCGGGTGGCGCGCCATCAAACCGGGGCGATCTGGCAACTGCGGTGCCTCGAGCACTTTGAGGCGGAGCAAGGGCGCGATGCGGCGCTGGTCAGCCTGTTTGAACACTACCGGCAGCACAGCGAGAGCGGGGAGCCGGTCGGCACCTGGAGTTGCCCATGAGCGTGCATTTTTCGACACAGTGGCCCAGCCGCGCCGAGTGGGAACGGGGCCTGATGGAGTGGCTGCAACGGCAGACCGGCCCCTGCTGGCTGACCTGGCCCGGTCGCGATCCCGGGCGGCACCGGGTGGTGGTGACCCTGCTGCACGGCAATGAACCCTCCGGACTGAAAGCCTTATGGCAACTGATGGCGGAGCCACCGCAGTGCGCGGTCACCAGCCACTTCTGCATCGCCAACATCCGGTCGGCGCAGCTGGAGGGGGGATTTGTGCACCGTTACCGGCCCGGACATCCCGACATGAACCGCTGTTTCGGTCGTGCCGGACTGGGTGAGGAGTATGCGCTGGCGGCCGCCATTGAGGCGCGGATCCAGGCGCTGCAACCGGAGGCGGTGGTGGATCTGCACAACACCTCCGGCAGTGGCCCCAGCTTTGCGGTGACCATCGCGGACACCCCCGCGCATCGGGCGTTGGCGGAGCGCTTCACTGAGCGGGTACTGCGCACCCGGGTGCGACTGGGGGCGTTGATGGAGCTGACCACCCCCCAGTGTCCCATCATCACCATTGAGTGCGGCGGGGCGATGGATCCCGCTTCTGACGAAGTGGCCCGGGCGGGGGTGTGGCGGTTTCTGACCGAAGATCCGCTGCTGGATGAGGAGCAGGGTGACTGGCCGCTGGACTTGCTGTTCGACCCGATACGGGTCCAACTCGTGCCCGGGGGCCAGATAGGCTACGCAGACGGCCCCATGACCGACCGCGATCTGGTGTTGCCGCCGGACATCGAACGTCTGAACTTCGGC
>CAZWED010000276.1:0-4667 GCA_964632645.1 uncultured Ferrimonas sp.
CGGTCTCAACAGCGAAGTCGGTATCCATGATGCGGCCCTTGGCCGCTTCAGTGTTCTCAACAATGTTGGACAGGTTGCTGATGGTGTGTTCCAGACGGTTGATGTTGGCACCGAACTTGGAACGGGCTTCGTTCACGGTGTTGAACAGCGCGTCAACTGCAGTGATCTCGGCGTTGGCGTTGGCGTTGGTGTCCAGAACACCCAGAGTGGTGAAATCAATGGCAGTGATTTCAGCAGAAACGTCCACGTCCAGGGTTTCCGCAGCGGAAGCACCAATCTGGAAGGTCACCGGACCGGCACCGAACTTACCGCCGTTCAGCAGCTTCTCACCGGCACCGTAAGTGGTTTCGCCCATGATGCGGGTGGCTTCGGTTTTCAGTTCCTGGTATTCCGCGTCCAGAGCAGACAGTTCAGCGCTGCCGTTGGTTCCGTTAGCAGCCTGGGTGGCCAGGTCCTTCATGCGGTAAGCGATGTTGGTCAGTTCGTCCAGGGAGCCTTCAGCAGTTTGCATCATGGAGATGGCGTCCTGGGAGTTGCGCATCGCAACGTTCATGCCACGGGACTGAGCTTCCAGACGGTTGGCGATCTGCAGGCCAGCGGCGTCGTCTTTGGCAGAGTTGATGCGGAAGCCGGTAGACAGGCGCTCCATGGCGGTGCCCATAGCGGAGTTGGAACGGCCCAGAGAGTTCTGAGCGACCAGGGAGTTGTAGTTAGTTTGAATAGACAGCATGGGGATTCCTCCAGTGAAGTGCTGTTTAACTGTTGCACTTAGTCAAAACGTCCTGGCCCCCGATTTCCTTAAGCGGTCATCCAAAAATTTTTGCAGAGATACATTATGTGGCTGTTTTTATTAGAAATAAAAGTGTTAGCTTGGCGCGGATACGCCCTCCTCGCCTCCCTAAAAGTAACCATGTCGTCAAAGCGTCAGCGGAGTTTGGTGAACATTTCCCCGGTTAAGGGCGCGTAGAGGCACCGTCGCGATCACCACTCGGCCATCGTTGTGATCGGCAGATCGGTGTCCCACTCTCCGGTTACTCGGGTCATTCGGCCATCTGGGTAAACCACCCAGATGGTCTCTGCGGCGCTGAGGGAGGGGTTGCCATACCAGACGGGCACGGCGGTCCGGGCCGCCAACGCCCTCATTCGGCGCTGCCACTCTGGCCAGGGCCACTCCTCCTGGCCGTCGATGTCGACTTTATAGGCCCAGCTGAGCCCCTGCCGGAGCGGGTGTATGCAGGCCCAGATGCGGCTGGTGAGCACGGTGTCGATGTGCTGTGCCAGCGTCGCTTCCAGCACCACCGAGTCCGGTGGGATATCAAAGCTGGCTGCAATCGCGGGCACTAACGTTTCGCGGCTTACGCCGGTTTCAATCAGGCAATCCATGCCGGTTAATGTCATGCGTTCCTCCCGGGCTGGCCCCGTTCATCAAGCGTGTGTCGATCTCCAATCGTGGGTTGCCCCGCCATACGGCGGCGAAACGGGCATTGCCCCGCTACTCTTGCGAACCTAAGGGCGGTACCGCAAAGGCAAAAGCCCGGCCGAGCGAACACGGACAAACCCGTTGCCCGCCGGGCGTTATGCCGCGATAAAAAAACGCAGCCCGAAGGCTGCGTTTTTTACCGGCGATACCGCGGTTGTTCAGGTGCGGAGCAGATCCGTCACCTGGGATCGGGACAGATTCGCCTGAGCCAACAAGGCGCCCACCTGTGAGGCAAAGGGGGACCGGCTCAAATCGCGGTGAAGTTCCGCCAGGACACCGTCTACGTCACCGGTGCCGGTGTGACGACGGATCTTATCCAGCCGGGCCGATACCGTCGTTTGCAGGGTGTCCAGCTCGCTCAGTTGCGTTTCGACCTTGTTCAGCGTCTTGCGGATCTTGGCCTGGGCCTGTTTCAGCTGCTCCTGGCTGTCGAAGCGCCACTCTCTCGGATCCGCCCAGGGGTAGACCTCCTGGGTTTTCACCATGACGCCGTCCCCTGCCGGCAGTCGCTGTCCCTGCCCCGCCATCCACAATCCGCCCTCAAGCTGCGTCTGCTGTTTGGCGTCCAGCAACAGTACCGGCCGGCCGTCCTTGCCCCGTTGCACCTTAATGCCCAGGCCCGCCAAACCCTCTTTCAGGGCCCCCATCACGCGGTCGGTATCCCCCTTGCCCGGCAGCACAAACTCCCCGCGCTGGTCGCCCAGTTGCACGGTGATCCGCTCGTCGCGGGGCTTGGCCGCGCTCAGATCGGCCCCTTTGATGGCGTACTGTCGGGGAGCCGGACTCTGCTGCGCCCGCACCAGGTTCAACTGATGATCGAGCAGGGGTTTGCCCCGGTACTCCGCCTTCAGGGTCAGTAAGCGGTCCCGTTGCTGGGCCATCGCCTGACCATTGCCGTCCCCCTGGCGGATCGCCTGATCCACCTGGCGCTGCAGCAGCGCCAGCTGAGTTTTGGCCTGGCGCAGCACGTGCGCCCCGGTTTGGGCTGCGGCAACCTGATGCTGGCCCTGACCCACCGCCGCCCAGCGTCGATAACTCTCCATGCGCCACTGCGGCACATTGACGCCGGCTTTACCGGCGCTTTTCCCTTCCGCGGCATGCCCCAGCGCGCCGGCCGGCGCGGCCTGGGCCTGGCGACGTTGTTGAACCGACAGAGTGTCTGAGACGGCGCTGACCATCGTGAGTCTCCTTACAGATGGTTGAACAGGCTGAGCTGGTTGATCTTGACGTAACTCTGCTGTGTCGCCTGCAGTGCCGTCAGATAGGTGGCCAGCGCCAGGCTGGCTTCGGCGTAATCCAGGTTCTCGATCTCGCCAATCAGCTCCTGGTTGAACATCCCGATGTCCTCATGGGCGGTTTCAAGCAGGTCCATCGCCTGTTGCCGTCCGCCCAGCTCGGTCATGGTCTGGCCGATGCTGCCCATGGTGCTGTCCACGGTACCCAGCGCGCTGGTGAACGCCGCTTCAAACGCGGGATCCCCCGGAACCAGGTTGGGATCTTCCAGCACCGCAATCCAGTTATCCATCTCGTTAAAGATGTCACTGGCGCCGGAGAAGAACAGCGCGCCAGCGGTGTCATTACCCGGGATCCAGTTGCCCTCGCCAACCGGCACGTCGCGCTGCGCGAGATCCCCCTGGTACACCCAGTTGCCACTGGCATCCTGCGCCACCGGCGGGGTGTTCACTTCGTTGCCGGAGTAGATGTACTTGCCCTTCTCATCCTTGGCATTGACGTGCTCCACCAGGGAGTCCTGCAACACGCGCAGTTCGGCGGCGATGCCTTTGCGGTCTTCGTGGGTCATGGAGCCGTTGTTGCCCTGCAGGGTCAGATCCCGCACCCGGTACAACACGTTGTTCATGTTATCGAGGCTGGACTCTGAACGGCTCAGGCTCATCCTCAGGCTGGAGATGTTGCTCATGTACTGGTTGAGCGACGCCTGCTCTCGCTGCAGACTCAGGCTCTGTACCGCACCGAGCGGATCGTCGGAAGGCACATTCAGCTTTTTACCGGTGCTCATCTGTTGCAGCACCGTGCCGTAGTTGGCCTGGTTCATCTGCATGCTGCTGAGGTTCAGCCGGTGCATCTGTTGCATGGAAACGCGCATGATTGGCCCTCTTAGAACATGGTCAGCATGGTTTGGAACAGTTGATCAGCGGTGCTGATCACTTTGGCGTTGGCCTGGTAGGCCTGCTGGTAAACGATGATGTTGACGCCCTCTTCATCGAGGTTCACGGCACTGACGCCGTCCCGTTCATTCAGCGCCCGCAGCAGTTCACCGTCGGCGGCGTCGGATTCCAGCTTCGCCTGACGGCTCTGGATCCCCAGCTCACCCAGGTACATGGCGTAGGCTTCGTTCAGCGTGGCGTCACTGCCCAGGGAGGTGAAGGTCAGCTTGGTGTCGGCAAACGCCAGCAGCGCTTTGAGGTTGCTGTTGTCACCGGGGGTGCCGTCCTGACCAAACGCCAGCATCTCGGCGGTAAAGCCGTCGGTCACCTTCAGGGTGCCCGCCGGGTTGGCCGGGTCGTAGCTGAACAGGTCCAGCGCCGGGGCATTGCCGTTGAGGTCGGTGCCGTTCGCCAGAATGGCGTTCATGCCATCGGCCATCTGCATCGCCAGTTCATCAATGAAGTCGCGACTCTGCTGCCAGTTGCTGTCCCGGTACTCGAACAGCGCTCCCATCTTGCCGCCCACCTCGTCCTGGATCTGGTAGGTGGTGCCACCGATGGACAGGCTGAGGGCGGAAAACTGGGGATTGGCCGGGTCCGGATAGGCTTCGAACTTGGCGGCGGACGTCCCCAGCACCAGGGGTTGCCCCTTCGGCAGGGTGACGTTGATGGTGCCGTCGGCGTTCTCCGTGGTGCGGATGTCGACCATCTCGGCCAGTTCCGCCACCGCCTGATCGCGGGCATCCAGCAACTGGGGCGGCACATCGCCACTGCCCATGTTGCCCTGGATCTCCTTATTGATGCGGGCGATGTTCTCCAGCCGGGTGTTGACCTCGGTCACCGAGCCCTTGATCTGCTCCTCAATCTGCTTGAGCTGACTTTCCAGGCTCTGATTGATGGTGGTGAAACGGCTGGCCAGCGCTTTCGCCTCGTTCATCACGCTTTGCCGTGTGGCGATGTCGTTGGGGCTTTCCATGGCGGAGTTGAGCGCCGCAAACAGGCTGTCCAGTCCCATGGAGATG
>CAZWED010000277.1:0-4652 GCA_964632645.1 uncultured Ferrimonas sp.
ACCGTGCAGGGCACGCTGGCTGAATTTCTGCAAACGGGCGTGGACAAAGAGTCCCGCCAGGGCGGCCACCATACCGGCCATGGTCGGCAGTGTGGCCATGGCGATGCCGGCGGACATCAGCTTGGGGTTGCCGGTGCCCTGCGCCGCCATCACGTCAAACACACTGATCATGCCGGTAACGGTGCCCAGCAGGCCGAGCATCGGGCAGATCGCCACCAGTGCCTTGATGAAGTTGAGGTTGGCGTTCAGGGCGCGCTCCGCCCGGCCCAGGATCCCCGCCCGGCACGCCTCGGCATACCAGCTGGTTCGCTCACTGCGCGCGCGCCATTGCGCCTGCCAGTGCGCGGATTGGGCCGGAAAGCGGCGCAGAAAAAACAGCACGCGCTCCATCATCAACACCCAGATCATCAGGACCACGGCAGCCAGCACCCAGAGCAGCGGACCGCCCCGGGCCATAAACTGGGCTATCCAGTCCCACCACAGGTTCATGCCCGGGACTCCCCGTCCGCATGAGCCGCCACCAGGGCGATGCTCTCTCTCTCCAGCAGGCTGCGGATCACCGCGACCCGGGTGGACAGCAGGTTGTGCGCCAGCAGCAGCGCCATGGAGATGCCACCGGCCATCACTTTCGGGTCACCGTTGCCGTACTGGGTGATCACCTGGAAGGTCTCGATCATCCCGGTGACGGTACCCAGCAGACCCAGCATCGGCGCGATGGCCGCCAGCAATTTCAGCATGGAGAGGCCTTTCTCCAACCCCTGCTGCTCGTTGACGATCGCTTCCAGCAGTTTCAGCTCGAGGGTCTCCAGGTTGTGGTGCTTCTGCGCGTAGTACACACCCAGAATGCGCCCCAACGGGTTGTTGTCGCTGGCGTCGGCCTGTTTCAATTGCCGGTTGATCGCCCACTGGCTGCGCAGCAACACCACGGCGCGAACGGCGGCAATCAGCCCGCCCACCGCCAGCAGCGCCAGGATCACCTGCCCCACCAGACCACCGTGGGCAAGGCGTTGAGCGAGGGTCGGCGTCTGCTGATACTGGTCAAGCAGTTCGCCCATGGCGGGGTCCATCACCAGGGTGTCGGACTGGCCCGGCAGGGCAAAGTCCGGCTGGCGGGGATAGAGAGTGGCCAGGCCACGACCGCTGTCCACCTGGGCGAAGCCCTGTTCGGTCACCAGGTTAAACGGGCCGATGCGCCACAGCGGCGTTTCGGCGATGGTGCCGTCGGTCTGCGCCAGTGGCAGGGTCACCCGGGTGATGGCGGCACTGTCGCGGATGTCAGCCAGCATCAGGGCCGGCAGTGACTGCAACTGGGCCAGTTCCGGCAGGCGATCGGCACGGGCCATCGCCTGCGCCTGGGCAATGCGCTCCGGCGCGGTCAGGGAGAGCGGGCCGCGTTCCAGCTCGGCCGCCAGTTCCCCGCCCACCTGGCGCACCACGCCATACACTTCGCCCAATGCGCCGGTGGCCAGGGTCAGTTCGGTCTCCTTCTCGGAGAGGGCGCGCTCGTTCTCGCTGAAGGTGTCGCTGAGGGCAGCCACCTCGGCTTTCAGTGCCGCCAGCGCCGCCTGTTGCGCTTTCAGTGCCGCCGCGATTTGGCCAGCACTGGCCTGGTGGCGCGCTTCCCGCTGCTCGTTGTGGCGGGCTTCGGCGGCGCGGACTTCGGCGCTGCGCGCCGCCAGATCGGTTCCGGCCAGGGCGGTGGCAGCGACCATCAGCATCATGCCGGTCAGGGCGGATTGGGTCAGACGACGCATCATTGGATCTCCTGGCTCAGGGGAAGGGTCAGCAGCGCGGGCGCCTGATGGCCCGCCGCAATGCCGTAGGCCTGACTCAACAGGCTGGGGCTGACGCCGTCGGCGCTCTGCCACTGGCCCGACTGCCACAACCAGTATTCACGGCCATCCAGGCTGCGGGCGATGAGGGCCAGACGTCCCAGGTGCAAGAACTCCGCTTCACGGGGGGCCTGCCCCGCCAGGGCCAGGGTGTCACGGTAGGTGCCAAGGCGACGGCCATACTCCATCTCGATCTGGAAGGCTTCAAGCAGACGACGAAACTTCTCGGCATCCGCAACGTCGGCACGGCCCATCATCTGGTTCAGGTCCGCCAGGCGAGCCTGACGTTGTGGAGATTTCAGGGGGAGGTCCGACGCCACCAGCGTGTTCAGTTCTTCCAGCATGCGGTACATCAGGGGCACCAGGCCGGAGCGGGTCTGCTCAATGCCCGCCAGCTGGCCATCGAGGCTGGCCAGCTCCCGCTGTTGATCCTCAACCAGGCGCACCAGGTGGTCGCGGTAAACGGTGAGGTTGCTGATCTCTTCCTTGATCCGCTCCAGCTCCGCTTGCTGGCTCAGCTGCTGCTCGGTGAGGCGGTCCACCTGTGTCTGGGTGTCCCGAGCGGCGTTCTGGAGGGCCTGTTGGTTCTGCTCTGCCTGCGGCAGGTTGCTGGCCATGGCCGCACCACTCAGCAGCGCACAGACGATGCCCAAGGCTCGTGATTTCATGATGAAATTTACCCCAAGAAGGATTGGTCAGTTAGATACGGCAAGGATACTGACAGGAATCGCCCCCTCCCTCAATAGGAATAATTCTCAATTAGGGGCAAAATTCAGAAACGGTGATCTGGAACAAATCCACTGTGAATATCGGGGTTAACAGGGCATGAGCGGGATCACAGTTTAATGTGAACGCCATGTCTACAATCCTTAACAGATTCATGCTCTTCCCACACTGTCTTGTTGGAATTATCGGCATCCGGAGTTCGGGTGCCGTTTTTTTTGGCGAGAACCTCACCGCTCACCACACGGCCCCCTTGTTTCGATCTGAGGCTTCTGTATAACAGCGCCTTTTGCCGACGGAGCCGACTGTGAATCGACAACAACTGATTAAGCGGATGGCGCAGCTCAGCGACCTGAGTCAGAGCCAGTGCAAGCTGGTTCTCGCTCAGTTGGAGCAGATCATCGCCCAGGCCCTGCACGAAGGGGAAACCGTCTACCTGCCGCCACTCGGCGTGTTTGAAGTGCGCCACCACCTGCCCCGTACCGGACGTAACCCACAAACCGGCGAGGCGATTGAGATCCCCCTTAAGACCGTGCCGGCCTTTAAGCCCGCCAGTGCCCTCAAGCGGGCCGTTTCCCCCTGACCGGCCCCTGCGGCCACGAATACTGAAAAAGGGGCCTGATGGCCCCTTTGTGTTTTGCCGTGGCGTTACTGCCCCAACAGCACCCGATCGACAAAGCGCCGCAGCAGGTCATTGGAGAGCGGCGTTTCCACCGCACTGTCCAGGATGTCGCGCAGGTGGGCTTCGCCATCGGTGTAGTGGTGGGCAAACTGGGTAAGCCGCTGTATCAACACGGCCCGATCGACTTCCGGGTGGAACTGGGTGGTCCAGAACGGCGCCCCGTCCACGCGAAAGCTGTGGGTGCAGGGGTCGGTGTACGCCAGCAGAGTGCAGCCGTCCGGCACCCGGATCGCGCGCTCCCGGTGAACCGACACCGCCATAAACCCCTGCGGCATATCGTGATAGAGCGGATCCGTGCGCGCCGCGTCGGTCAGGGCGATCGGCACGGTGCCCATCTCGAAATCCCGCTCATCGCGGATCACCTCGCCACCCAGGGCGCGCACCGCCAGCTGATGACCAAAGCAGGAGCAGAACACCGGCAACTTACGCTGGATGCAGTGACGCAGCAGAGCCATGGCCGGCACCACAAAAGGGTAGCGCTCCGGTTCCAGCACACTGGCCTCCGAGGACCCACCCACCAGCAGCCCGTCTACCCCATCCAGCACTTCCGGGCCAAACTCCGGCGTGTCGAACAGGTTGAGGATGCGGATCTGGTCGCGCTCCAGCCCGCAAAACCGGGCAAAGCTGAGCCACTCCTCCTCCCGGGTCTGCGGATTATCGCGGATCTGCATCAGCAGCAGTGTTACCTGTGTCCGCGTCATGCTCTGCTCCTTACTGCGCCTGCTCCAGCATCAGTGCCCGGATGAACTTCACCGGCGCACTGCCGTAGGAGAGAAACGTCTCATGGAACGCCTTGAGATCGAAGGCGTCGCCCTTCACCCGTTTGTAATCTTCGCGGAAATCGTAAATCTCACGGAATCCGGCGTAGTAGGAGGTCAGCTGCACCTGACTCAGGGTGGCCCGACGCCACTTCTGAGCCGCTTCCTCCTGCTGCTGGAAGGCGCCGTTGACCAGATGGTCCATGATGGTGGCCTCGTCCGCACCCAGCACCTGGATCTCATAGTCGATGATGGTGTTGGTGATCACCCGCAGGTTCCACTTCCAGTACATCAGCCACAGCTCCATCTCGAAATCGCCGTAGCCCTCTTCCAGCATCATCCGCTCGGCGTACACCGCCCAGCCTTCCACCATGGCGCCGTTGCCGAACAGGCTCTTCACCAGGGAGGGGGACTCATTGGAGTACACCAGCTGGGTATAGTGGCCGGGGATCGCCTCGTGGATGTTGAGGATCTGCAGGATCCAGTGATTGTATTCCCGCAGGTAGCTCTCGGCCTGCTCGTCACTCATGCCATCCAGCGGCGTCACGTTGTAGTAGGTGTTGGCGTGCTTATCGAACGGACCGGGCGCGGAGATGGAAGCGCCGGCAAAGCCCCGCATGTAAGGCGGCGTTTCCCGCACCACCAGGGGCTTGTTCG
>CAZWED010000278.1:0-4648 GCA_964632645.1 uncultured Ferrimonas sp.
CCGACTTCGGCGATGGTTTCCAGGATGTCCCGGGCCATGTGCTCCTCCACCACGAACAGCAGCACATCGCGTTGCAGCTCCAGGTTAAGGCCAAAGAAGGTTTTGCGGGGTTTGAGCCCCTCCCCCCTGGCGTGGTTAATCAGAGTCACCCCGGTGGCGCCCGCCTGACGCGCCGCATCCACCAGGGTTTGCGACTGGCGGTCATCCACAAAGGCGATAATGAGTTTGAAGCGCATGGGTCACCTCGTCCGTTGATTTCGCTCGTGAAGCCAGAGAGTAAGTTGGGCATAGCCCATCACCGTGATGATGGGAAAGAGACTGGCAAAGGCGATCAGGCCAAAGCCGTCAAGCAGGGGGCTGCGTCCCGGGATGGCGCTGGCCAGCCCCAGGCCCAGCGCCGCCACCAGCGGAACCGTCACCGTGGAGGTGGTCACCCCCCCGGAGTCGTAAGCCAGCGGAATGATCATTTTGGGGGCAAAGCGGGTCTGGATCACCACCACAAGATACCCCACCAGGATGTACCAGTGCAGGGGGTCACCCACCACGATGCGATAGCTGCCCAGGGCGATGCCGATGGCCACCCCCAGCGCTACGGCAATGCGCAGCCCCCAGGGGTGGATGGCGTTACCGCTCACTTCGCTGGCCTTCAGCGCCACGGCGATCAGCGAGGGCTCGGCAATGGTGGTGGCGAACCCTACGGCAAAGGCAAACAGGTAGACCCAGTAGTAGTGCCACCACAGCCCGTCCCCCGGCAGAAAATCCGCCGCGGTCAGTTGCCGGGCCATCAGTTCCCCCAGGGGGAACAGCGCCCGTTCCAGGCCCACCAGAAACAGCGCCAAGCCGACGATGACACACCCCAGGCCGACCAGCAGAGGTCGCCACTGGGCGATGCGCTGGCGCAACACACCGAGCTGGAACCCGAACAGCACCGCGACAATCGGCACCACATCCGACAGGGTGTCCAGCAGGGTTTGCCACAGCGCGCTCAGCCAATCCATGGGCGCAGTATCCCAAAGCCAAGAACAAAAATGATGGGCAGCAGTGAGGCGAAGGCGATCAACCCAAAACCGTCCAGCAGCGGGTTTCGCCCCTCGATGCTGGTGGCCAGCCCCACTCCGAGGGCGGTCACCAGCGGCACGGTGATGGTGGAGGTGGTGACGCCGCCGGAGTCATAGGCGATGCCGACAATGTCTGCCGGTGCAAACAGCGTCAACACCATCACCAGCAGGTAGCCGGCGATGATGATGCGGTGCAGGGGCCAGCCCAGCAGGATCCGCAACACGCCAAGCAGGATGGCCACCCCCACGGACAGGGCGACGGTCAGCCGGATCTGATCGGCGTAGCGGGCCTGCGCCGGTTCCTCCAAACCGATGATGCCCGCTTCGGCGGCCACCTCGGCGGCCTCCTCCGACACGGCAATCAGCGCCGGTTCCGCCACCGTGGTGCCAAACCCCAGCAGAAAGGCGAAGCTGAGCAGCCAGAACAGCGAGCCCCGACGGGCAAAGGCCCGGGCCAGGGACTCCCCCAGGGGAAACAGCGCCAGCTCCAGGCCGTAAACGAACAGCGTCAGGCCCGCAATGACCAGCCCCAGGCCGATGAGAATGGTGTCGAGCCGGGGGAGAGGCTGGCCGAGCACCACCAGTTGAAAGAAGCCGACCACCAGGACGATGGGAAGCAAGTCACGGGCACTGCCCAGCAAGGTTCGTAATACGCTGCCTAACTCCACATGCCCTGCCCCATCTCGATGACGATCGCCACCAGTAAATCACAGTTTATTAACATTTGAGGATGATCAGGATCAAAGCCAGGATGACGCTCAACTTGTCGGGCCATCGGCCGATAGCGTCACAAAGAGTTTGGGAATGACCGATGAAAACGATCTACTGTGTTTTGCTGGGTCTGCTGATGTTGGCGGGCTGTGATGCCCGGCAGGAAACGCAGCGACCGGAGAATGTGGCGCTGGCCTTTTTTGATGCCCTGTACAATCAGGACGACGCCAGGACGGCGATGACCATGGTAAACGAACCACTCCGGGAGGTGATGCGTCACTACCGCATCGCCAGCCAGATCCAGCGCAACGTGCTCGGCCTGCCTCTGGATGATGCCGAGCTGTCCGTCGGCGAGGTGGACATCGACTTTTTTCGACGCAACACCCAGCAGGTCGAGGTGTTGATCCGGCTCAGCGGCCACAACGGCCACCGCGTGGTTCGCGATGACCGTTTGGTTCGTTTGGAGCGACGGGGTGAGCATTGGGTGATCACCCACCTCTACAGCGACCCCTTTAAGACCAACGGGTGATCAGCCCCCGCTGGCCACCCCTTCCCGCCTTGGATCCGCCGCCCCCTCCCAGCCGGAGGGGGTTTTTCGTATCACCTGTACGCCGCTGTTCAACGGCACCTGCTTTACCTGATAGTGGCGATCACGCATCTGTTGAACCTTTTCCCCCCACGGCTGATCCGACTCCAGAGCCAGGTAGTCGTTGCGATGGCTGACCCGGGGCAGCGCCAGAGCCTGCTCCAGCGACAGGCCCCAGTCCAGAATGGCGATGGTGGTTTGCGCCACGTAGCTGATGATCCGGCTGCCACCGGGCGAACCAATGGCCAACAGAGGCTGACCCGCCTCGTCTAACACGATGGTGGGCGCCATGGAGGAGCGGGGCCGCTTGCCCGCTTCAACGCGATTGGCTGCCGGCGCGCTGGCCGGCCCCGGATCCCGGGAAAAATCGGTAAGCTGGTTGTTCAGCAGGAAGCCGGCCGCCATCACGCTGGAACCAAACCCCATCTCGATGCTGCTGGTCATGCTCAGCAGGTTGCCCTGGCGGTCCGCCATCACCAGATGGCTTGTTGAGGGCAGCGCCTCAGTGGCGTCCACCCCACGCTGAGGAACCAGATTGCCGGCTTGCGCCGGGCCTCCATCCACCCGGGCAGGGATAAGCGCTCGACGGCTGGTCAGGTAATCCGCCGCCAGCATCTGCGCCACCGGCACCTCGACAAAGTCGCTGTCCGCCAGGTAGCGATTGCGGTCCGCGTAGGCCAATCGGGAAGCCTGAGAGAACAGGTGAAGGAAAGCGGCACCGTTCGGCGTCATCCGTGCCAGGGGATAGTCTGACAACAAGCCG
The DNA here is from genome assembly GCA_964632645.1 of uncultured Ferrimonas sp. Taxonomy (GTDB): domain Bacteria; phylum Pseudomonadota; class Gammaproteobacteria; order Enterobacterales; family Shewanellaceae; genus Ferrimonas. The sequence continues at coordinate 3,119 of CAZWED010000278.1, forward strand.
AGGAGTTGTCCCACGGTCACGCCTCCGGAGCTGGGCAGCCCCATACCGCACACCTGATACCGGCGATAAGGAGCGCAGACCGGTTCCCGCCAGACGGGCTGGTAAGCCGCCAGATCATCCAGACTCAGACCGCCGGAATGAGTGGGGTCCCCCTGCACCGCCGCCACCATGGCCCGCGCAACCGGCCCCTGGTAAAAGCCATCCGGTCCCTCCCGGGCGATGCGCTTCAGGGTGTCCGCCAACGCCGGGTTCCGCACTCGCGTGCCGGCCGTCAGCGCCTGCCCTGCGGGATAGAAGTAGTCCCGGGCGGGGCCGGGCCGCAACAACCCGGGGTTCAGTTCCCGCGCCAGCAATCCGGCCAGGCGGGGAGAGACCTCAAAGCCCTGCTCTGCCAACGCAATGGCCGGCGCCATCAGCCGTGCCCAGGGGAGCACACCGTAACGCTGGTGGGCACGGTAGAGCGCCGCAACGGTGCCGGGCACGCCTACCGAGCGTCCGCCGATCACCGAGTCCATAAAGCCCGCAGGCTGGCCGTTTTCATCGAGAAACAGGCCGGGGGTTGCGCTGGCCGGAGCGGTTTCCCGCCCGTCCAGGGTCACCAACTGCCGGGCCTGGTTATCCCACAACACCATAAAGAGTCCACCGCCAATCCCCGAGGATTGCGGTTCGGTGAGGGTCAGCACCATCTGGGCGGCAATGGCGCCGTCCACGGCGGAGCCCCCTTCCGCCAGCACGCTTCTGGCCGCGTCGGTGGCATAGGGGTTGGCGGTCGCCGCCATATAGTGGGGGGCCGTCACCGAGGGACGGGTGAGAAATCCGGTGGGCGCTTCAGGCTCTGCCGTGGCCCGACAGGGGGCACTGAGAAACAGGCCAAACAGGACGAGGGAAAACAGGCCTCTCATGGGACACTCCATTGACGCGAAGGTCCACAGTGTCCCGAAGCCAAAGGACGTTGTAAACCCAAAGAAAAACAGCGGCCATGGGGCCGCTGTTTCTCAATAGACGGGTTGGGGCTCAGTCGAGGTAAGCGTCCTCGTCCAGGTCCACCGGCAACTCGTCGGCGACTTCGTCCTGAAGTTGATAGTAGGCGTCCTGATAATCTTGCACTTCCATCCACTTGCCTCGCTGTTGGTGGGGTTCTCTGCCCGTTGCAGACACGCAAAGTGTACCACCCGCCACCCCAAGGATCCACTAAGTGCATGTTTTTAAAGGTTTTTGGTATTATTACCACCAAAGCCCGCCAAGTCACTGATCCCTTACTGAGCCAACCGGTTTTTGACAACAAAATTACGAAACTGAGCAACAATCCCGCGAGACTTATGATGTCCGGTTCCCAAAACTCAGCGGTTACATCGCAATGTTCTAAAAGGGCGGGCTCCGATGGCATAGAGTCATGTGAAAGGGGTCCGCGGAGGCAGTCGATGAATACCCTAGTCGAGTTTGAAGCAGCGCAACTGGAGCAGTTGCTGGATTCCGACCCACTGGCCGCCAGGATGTTTATGGAGAACATGCAGATCCCTCTGGATGTTC
>CAZWED010000279.1:0-4626 GCA_964632645.1 uncultured Ferrimonas sp.
GCCTGGGGACCGCACTGTGTTGAACGCTTTAACGGCATGTTTGCCTTCGCCATCTACGAGCAGCACAGCGGACGCCTGGTGCTGGGACGGGACCGCCTCGGCATCAAGCCGCTTTACCTGGCCGAGCACAAAGAGGGACTGGCGTTTGCCTCCACCCTGCCGGCATTGCTGAAGGTGCCGGGCATTGATACCTCCCTCGACCCGGTGGCACTGAACCATTACCTCAGCTTCCACGCCGTGGTGCCCGCGCCGCGCACCCTGCTGGCGGGGATCACCAAGCTGCCGCCCGCCACCGTGCGCGTGATTGAGCCAAACGGCGAGACCCGGGACCGCACCTACTGGCAGTTCCAGGTGGGGGAGCGGGAGGCGGACCGCGCCATCGGAGACGAGGAGTGGGAAAGCCTGCTGCTCGACAGCCTGCGCCAATCGGTCAAGCGCCGGATGGTGGCGGATGTGCCGGTCGGGGTGCTGCTGTCCGGCGGACTCGACTCCAGCCTGATCGTCGGCCTGCTGGCCGAACAGGGGCAGAAGGGGCTCAACACCTTTTCCGTCGGCTTTGAGGCCGCCGGTGGCGAATCCGGCGACGAGTTCCAGTATTCCGACCTCATCGCCCGCCACTTTGGCACCACCCACCACAAGATCGAGGTGCCCTCCTCCACCCTGCTGGACACCCTGCCCGGCACATTCCGGGCGATGTCCGAGCCCATGGTGAGCTACGACAACGTCGGCTTCTACCTGCTGTCACAACAGGTTTCCCAGCATCTGAAGGTGGTGCAGTCGGGACAGGGCGCGGACGAAATCTTCGCCGGTTACCACTGGTACCCGCCGCTGCAGAACGACGCGGATCCGGTCAGCACCTACGCCCGTCACTTTATGGACCGGGACTTTGCCGAGTACTGCCGTACCGTTACCGCCCCCTATCACCAGCGTGACCACGCTACCGCCTTTATCCAGTCCCGGTTCGCCCAGCCAGACGGTCACGGCCCGGTGGACAAGGCGCTGCACCTGGACACCAGTGTGATGCTGACGGAAGACCCGGTTAAACGGGTGGACAACATGACCATGGCCTGGGGCCTGGAGGCGCGCGTGCCCTTCCTCGACCACGAAGTGGTGGAACTGGCAGCCCGCATCCCCAGCCGGTTGAAACTGGCCGACGGCGGCAAGGGGATCCTCAAATCCCTGGGCCGCAAAGTGATCCCCAGCGAGGTGATCGACCGACCCAAAGGCTACTTCCCGGTGCCCGCCCTCAAGTACATCGAGGGCCCTTACCTGGAGTTCGTGCAAAACGCCCTGGACAGCCAGTGTGCCCGGGAACGGGGGTTGTTTGACCGACGCTACCTGACTCAGCTGCTGGACGATCCCAAGGCCCACATCACCCCGCTGCGCGGTTCCAAGCTGTGGCAGATCGCGGTGCTGGAACTGTGGCTGCAGACCCACAAGGTGTAAGGAGACATCATGAGCGACGTTAACTCCCCCCTGGACATTGAGCAGATGACGTCCCTGAAGCATTGGGGCGCCTTGCCGGAATCGGGCCATCATCTGGCGTCCGAACCCGCCGTGATCGACTGCGGTTGGGGGCGCCTGCTGTTCGGCCAGACCTTTGCCGATCCGGCCCAGCTGGCCAAAGCGTTGCTGGAAGAGGCTCCGGGACAGCGGGATATGGCCCTGTACTGCCGGGATCCCCAGGTGGTGGTGTCCCAGGCCCCCCAGCGCCTCTTTATCGACCCGTCGCTGACCTACCGGTTGGACCTGACTGAAGCGATCGCCCCCTCCGGGGTCAAGGGACTGATGATCCGCCCTCTGACCGGCAGTTGGGACGAGTTCGAGATGAATCGCCTCTACAAGGCCCGCCACATGGTGCCGCTGCGGGAGGGGTTCACCCATCACCAGCTGCGGGAACCGGCGTTGACGGTACTGATGGCGGTGGACGAGCACACCCAAACCGTCGTGGGCTGCGTCACCGGAGTGGATCACGCGGAGCATTTTGACGACCCGGATCAGGGTGCCAGCCTCTGGGCGCTCGCGGTGGATCCGCAATGCGCCCGTCCCGGTGTGGGGGAGGCGCTGGTCCGTGAACTGGCCCGACACTTTCGCCAGAAGCGTCGCCGCTTCCTCGACCTGTCGGTGATGCACGACAACCAGGAGGCGCGCGCCCTGTATCGAAAGCTCGGCTTCCATCAGGTGCCGGTTTACTGCGTAAAAACCCGCAACGCCATCAATGAGCAGCTTTACGTGGGTGGCTCCGTTGAGGAGGAGACTCCCCTCAACATCTACGCCCAGATCATCGTTGATGAAGCCTATCGGCGAGGCATCAACGTGCAGATTGAGGACGCCGAACTGGGCCTGTTTACCCTCAGCCTCGGGGGCCGGACGGTGCACTGCCGGGAGTCTCTGACCGACCTGACCAGCGCCATCGCCCTGACCCGCTGTGACAACAAGGATTTGACCCATCGCCTGCTGGCCCAGGCCGGGCTGTCCGTGCCACAGCAGCAGACGGTCTCCCATGCCGATGAGGCAGTGGCGTTCTGGCGCAAGCAGGGCGCCATTGTGATCAAACCCAGCCGGGGGGAGCAGGGCAACGGCGTGTTTGTGGATCTGCGCAACGAAGCGGTGGTGCGCGAAGCGTTTGAACAGGCCACTAATCAGGAGAGCCCGGTGGTGGCGGAGAAGTACGTGGAGGGGCAGGATTTGCGGATCCTGGTCATCGGCGACGAGGTGGTGGCCGCCGCGGTGCGACGCCCGCCCACCATCATTGGCGATGGCATCAACACCATCGGCACCCTGATCGACAAACTCAGCCGCCGTCGGGCGGCGGCCACCAACGGCGAAAGTCGCATCCCGCTGGACGGTGAAACCCAGCGCTGCGTTGCCGACAGCGGCCTGGAGCTTTCCGACATTCTGCCCTACGGCCGCCCGCTGACGGTGCGCAAAACCGCCAACCTCCATACCGGCGGCACCTTGCACGACGTCACCGCCCGGCTGCATCCCCGCCTGAAAGAGGCGGCGCTGAACGCCGCCCGGGTACTGGGGATCCCGGTCACCGGACTGGACATGATCGTGTCGGACCCGGAACAACCCGAGTACGTCATCATTGAGGCCAACGAACGCCCGGGGTTGGCCAATCACGAGCCCCACCCGACGGTGGAGCGCTTTTTGGACTTACTGTTTCCGCAAACCCAGGGAGGCTAAAAGCGATGATCGACATCACACCGGACAGGGCGTACCTCAAATCCACCCTGCTGTCGCTGCTCCACATCCCCAGCCCCACCGGCATGACCGACGCGGCGGTGCAGTGGGTCTGCCAGCAGCTGGAAGCGATGGATATCGAGTATGAACTGACCCGCCGGGGCGCCATCCGCGCCAATCTGCCGGGGGAGGTACACTCACCGGACCGCGCCATCGCCGCCCACCTCGATACCCTCGGGGCGATGGTTAAGCGACGCAAGCCCAACGGGCGGCTGGAGGTGGTGTCGGTCGGCACCTGGCCGGCGCGCTCTGCCGAAGGGGCGCGGGTCACCCTCTACCGGGATGATGGCTCGTCGCTGCGCGGCACCCTGTTGCCGTTGAAAGCGTCGGGGCACGTTTATGGCAAAGCGGTCGATGAGCAGACCGCCAGCTGGACCAACCTGGAGCTGAGGCTGGATGCCCGCAGCCACAGCGAGGCGGACCTGGCGGCGCTCGGGATCCACCCCGGAGACCGGATCACCGTCGATCCCAATCCGGAGTTTCTCGATAACGGGTTCTGGGTGTCGCGTTTTCTCGACGACAAAGCCGGTGTTGCCGCGGTATTAACTGCCGCTAAAGCGATTCGGGACGCCAGGCTTACGCTGCCGATGGATTGCCACCTGCTCTTTACCATCTCGGAAGAGGTGGGGGTTGGCGCCTCCCACATCCTGCACGGCGATGTGGCCGAGTTGCTGGCGGTGGATAATGGCACCATCGCGCCGGAGCAGAACACCTCGGAGTATGGCGTCACCATCGCCATGCAGGACTCCAGCGGCCCCTTCGACTGGTACCTGACGCAACGACTGATCGGCCTGTGTCAGCGCCACGAGATTGAGCACACTCGTGACGTCTTCCGCTTCTACCGCAGTGACGCCGCGGCCGCCGTGGAGGCCGGCAATGACATCCGCACGGGTCTGATCGGCTTTGCGCTCGATGGCTCTCACGGCCATGAGCGCACCCATGAAGACTCGCTGCTGGCCGTGGCCCGTCTGCTTATCCACTACATGCAAAGCGGCCCGATCCTGGAGCGGGACAAGGACGCCATGGGGCCCCTGGCCGATTTGCCGGACGATCCCACCCACTGGGACGACCCGGAGGAGCGCCCGTAATGCCGGTCAGCACGGCAATTCTCAATGCCCTCAGCGTGGTGCCCTATCGCGGGCCCGAGCCCCGCTCCCCAACCGGGAGGGGGTCGGGCGTCGGAGACGGCCCCCAGAGCAGAACCATCACACCTCACGCATCAAGTTCAACCCCACCCAAGATAATCGTTCGCACACATCCTTTGCCGCCAAAAGGGTGAGCGGGCAAAATCCGCACAAAAACCGCAAAGCCCCGACAAAAATGCCGGGTTTTTCCGGCAATTTTGTAAACCATTTACACCACACTGACAGCAGATTGTTG
>CAZWED010000280.1:0-4149 GCA_964632645.1 uncultured Ferrimonas sp.
CTTGCGATGCAAAGGCGCTGCTGCTGGCCACCTGAGAGGCCAAAAGCGTGGGAGTTCAGCCGGTCTTTCACCTCGTCCCACAGCGCCGCACCACGCAGCGCCTCCTCAACGATGACATCCAGCACCTTCTTGTCCTTGACGCCCTGAGCCCGCTGGCCGTAAGCCACGTTTTCATAAATGCTCATCGGGACCGGGTTGGGCTTCTGAAACACCATGCCACAACGCATGCGCAACTTACGCACATCCACATCGGCATAGATGTCGGCACCGTCCATTTTGACCGACCCCTTGATGCGCACGCCGGCGATCAGATCGTTCATCCGGTTCAGGGTGCGCAGCAAGGTGGACTTGCCACAACCGGAGGGGCCGATAAAGGCAGTAACCTGCTTCTTCGGGATGGCCAGCTCGATGGACTTGAGCGCCTGGTTGTCGCCGTAGAACAGGTCAAGATCGTTGATTTCAAAAGTATTCATTGTCATCTACCGCAATAATTCTGTTAGTAAGCCGCTTTGCTGAATCGGCTGGAAATCAGTTTGGTGACCAGATTGATGCCGAGGACCACCACAATCAGTACGGTGGCCGTGGCGAAGGCCATATCCCAGTCATGCTGGGTGTAGAGTTCGGTGGTCAGCATATACAGGTGTACGGTCAGGGTACGGATGGAGTCCATTACGGAACCCGGCAGCAGGTAAGCCGTACCCGCAGTCAGAAACACCGGCGCTGATTCGCCGATGATGCGGCCGATTGAGAGGATCAACGAAGTGACAATGCCAGGCATCGCCGCCGGAAGAATCACCCGCCAGATGGTGTAAAGACGGGATGCGCCCAAGCCAAAGGACGCTTCACGGTACGCCATCGGCACCGCGATGATCGCCTCTTCGGTGGTGCGAATGATCACCGGCAGGATAAGAATCGACAGCGTCAGCGCCCCGGACAGGATGGAGAAGCCCAGCCCCAGAATGGTGACAAAGAAGGTCAAACCGAACAGGCCGTAGATGATGGACGGAATGCCCGCCAGGGATTCGGTACAGAACCGGATCACCTTGACCAGCTTACTCCCCGGCTTGGCGTACTCGGTCAGGTAGATGGCCGTCATGATGCCAATGGGCGCCGCGATGGCGATGGACACGATCACCATATAGAGGGTACCCACAATCATCGGCCAGATCCCTGAGACCTCGCCGGTACGGGTGTAGCTATTGGTGATAAAGCCCCAGTCCACGTGGGCCAGGCCATTGCTGATGATGTAAGCCAGAATCCACACCAGGAACGCCATGGTAAAGAGGGCGGAACCCCAGATCAGGCCAATCATCAATTTGTCGGAGTTGTCTCGGCTCAGCATCACTTCGCCCTCTCTCGGTTCAGAAACATCAGCGTGCCGTTCAGCAGCATAATGAAGACCAGCAGTACGACACCGGTGGCGTACAGCGCACTGGCGTGGATGCCGGTGGCGTAGGACATCTCAAGGGCGATGTTGGCCGTCAGGGTGCGTGCCGACTCCAGCACACCACCCGGCATGGCCGGCGCATTGCCCATCACCATGATGATGGCCATGGTTTCCCCCACCGCCCGGGCGATACCGAGGATAACGCCGGTCAGGATGCCGGAACGGGCCGCGGGAACCAACACATGGAAAATGGTGTAGATGTGCGAGGCCCCCAGAGCCAGGGAGCCCTCCTTGTATTGCCGGGGAACGGCGCGCAGGGAGGTTTCGGAGACGGCGATCACCGTCGGCAGAATCATAATCGCCAACACGATGGAACCAGCCAGTACCGTGGCACCGGAAGGCACGCCAAAGAGCTGCTCAATCAGCGGAACGATAACGACCAGGCCAAAGAAGCCATAAACCACCGAGGGGATGCCAGCAAGCAACTCAATCGCCGGACGCAGCACTTTGACCAGTCGCGGCGGCGCGATTTCGGCCAGAAACACCGCCGTTAAAATGCCTACCGGTACCCCGATAACAACCGCAACCGCTGTGGCAAACAAGGAACCCACAATCATCGGTGCAATGCCATAAAGGGCCGGCGGCAACCAGTCCATCCCGGTCAGCATATCGATGATGCCAACGGCCCAGGTGGGCAGCCACCCTTCACCGAAGACACTGCCACCCTCCTCTCTGGCCAGTTCAATGGCCAGCTCGCCGGAGTAGACGATGGAATCCAGACTCTCCTTAATCAGGAAGAATCCGATGGTGGCGACGGAGAGCACGCCGATAAAGGCGCTCAACAAAAACAAACCGTGGAACAGTTGTTCGACAAAGTCACGACGGCGTGAAGCTTTCAACTCCTGCGCCATGGCCAGGCCGCTGTCAGCACTCTGAACAACAGTCATCATTCTTTAACAACCCTAATTAACCCGCTAGAAGGCTGCGACACCCCTGCCGCAGCCTGTGGCTTTCGCTTAGGTCAGCGAATCCACGATTACTGAACCGGCACGTAGCCTTTCTTACCCACGATGGCCTGGCCTTCGCCGGACAGAATCCATCCCAGGAAGTCAGTGGCCACTTCCGGTGCATTGACGTCATGGAGAATCAGGAAGGGACGGGCAATCGGATAGGTGCCAGCCTGGATGCCGGCTACGGTTGCGGCGGCACCGTCAACGTCAACGGCACGCAGGGATTCGTCGACAGAACCCAGGGAGATGTAGCCAATGGCATTGGGGTTGTTGGCGACCATGGTTTTCACCATACCGTTGCCGTTACCTACTTGCGCGCGGGGAGAGATGGCAGACACCTTCTTGCCTGCAACCTTGCGGGTGAGGCTCATGATCTCTTCAAAAGCGCCGCGGGTACCGGAGGCGGTATCACGGGTAACCACAACAATGGGGCCCTTTTTCCCACCGACCTGAGACCAGTCAGTGATTTCGCCTTTGTAGATCTTGGTGATTTGGTCCATGGTCAGGCCCTTCACCGGGTTGGCGTTGTTGACCGCTACAGCAATGCCGTCACGAGCGATGACGGTGCCGTTCAGGCCCTCACGCATTTCGCTGTCCTTCACGTCCCGGGAGGACATGCCCAGCATGGAAGTGCCTTCATTGGCAGCACGGATACCGGCGGAGGAACCGGTGCCCTGCACCTCGACGTGAACGCCGGTCTTGCCGGTGTAGGTTTCAGCCAGAACTTCCATCACACCAGTGACAGAGGTGGAACCGGATACCGTGATGGTTTGCGCAGCAACAGCGCTGGTCGCAGTGAACATGGACAGTAGCGCCAGAGCGCCGGCAGCAAAGTTTTTCATGGTAATGACCCTAAATTTCCTTGTTTGGCCGCCTTCTTTGGCGGCGGGAGCATTACGCCAAACCCGCATGACAGTTTTATTTCACTACTGTGCCAGTTCCATTTCAGTGATTTACTTTTGTTATTTAACAATGACTTGGCTCGTGACATTTTTTGGGCGAAACAATAAAAAAGGCGCCTTAAGCGCCTTGATTACCGTTCAGCAAATGCCTTGCGAACCGGGAGAGAAACCCCATTGTCACGCCGCGTATTCAATCTACCGGTTGGATTTCAACCCTGTCCTGATCGCCCAGTGTCACACTCAGCCCGTTGACCGTAACAAAGCGGCGGCCATCCATATCGCCCTGACGAACCAGGTAACGCTGGGGTTCAGACTGGTTTGGAGAATAGACGTGAAGTTCCAGAAGGGTTTGCGACGCCTGATAGCGTCCCCAGCCCCAGAGCCCGGCCAAAACCGCAACAAACAGCAGGCCGATGGCAATCCATTTTGGCTGGATTTGCGGGAGAGACGCTTGTGAGCGGTAAGTACCTCCGCCATTGCGCCGTTTCAACATACCCAGCCCAACCAATATGGCGACAATGGTGATCAGTACTTTTACCAGCATCTTGACGGTATCCCTGTGTGCAATGGCCAGATTGTAATGGGAAATCCATTCCGGTTCTGCCTGAGAGATCTCACCCTGTTCCCATTACGTCACAGAGCGCTCTGAGTTTCTCAACGCTGGGCCGGCCTGCGATCCTCTCCTGCCATTGAGCGATATCGTCGCTCAATGGCGCCGCTGCACCATCATGAGTGAACCAGTACAAGTCGGCCAGAGTCAGTGCATCGCCAATCAGGTAGGGGGAAGGCATCGGCAAGCCACAAAAGGCATCGTGACCGGAGCGCCGGGCCAACAGACTTTCCCACATCG
>CAZWED010000280.1:4159-4611 GCA_964632645.1 uncultured Ferrimonas sp.
AGTGGCGTCTCAGGAAGCAACGCATCAAGATACGCCGCCGCCGCGACTGCGGAGCAAAACTGGTGGCCCTGATGCTGCAATACCGCGGGCGTTGACGCCTCAGTAACGGGCTCAACGCAATATGCAGCCCCCTTCTCTTCACAGACCAGAATCAGGAACTGCGTCACTGGCTCATTCATGGCGCCGTAAATCAAAACCGGTAGCATCGCTCTCTCCTCGACTCCTCCATGCCCCTAAGATAAGGAAAAACCACGCAACACACGAGCGTGTCAGGGAGAATCGCTCAGTCCCACCGTAACAACCGCGTTGCAGCTCAGTGCGAAAGCCCGGAGAAGGAGTGACGAATGAAGGGGGCGCATCGGGGACGGGTTGTGGTGCCCCGCTATCACGGTTCGTTGAACCGCGCTTTCGCCAAACACAAAAAAGCCTGTTTCTTTCGAAACAGGCTTCTT
>CAZWED010000281.1:0-4580 GCA_964632645.1 uncultured Ferrimonas sp.
CACGGCGTACTTATTGAGCGCCGGCAGGTCCTGGTTGAGCTGGCCTTGCGGCATCAGCATCAGAACGCCGTCCTCGATGCGGGTCAGCCGGAAAGCGGCGATCAGTTTGCCCTTGGGATCGCAGTGCCCACCCCAGGTCCACTGGTTCTGGGGCAGTTTTACCAGGTTACAGGTCAGCTGGCCCTGCAGGTAGGATTGGGTGTCCGGGCCGATGGCGCGGATCACACCCAGGCTGGAGAGGGGGACAAGAGTCGGAGCGATTTCAATGGACATGGGCGTCACCGATTAACAAGCGATGGTCCGGATTGTACTCCGGTGGCGACAAATGAACAGGGCTGGCCGGTCAAATGCCGAGCGCCGGATCGTCAGGGATGGATCCGCCCCCGGTACGCCAGGGTAAACGCGATGTCGGTACTGTTGTCCATGTTGAACAGGTTCTCAATCAGGGTGAATTCCAGCGCACCGCGGTCGAGATGGTAGCGATAACCCAGCAGCATTTCATGACTGAGACTGTCCATCTGGGGCACCTCGTCGGTCTCCCCGCTGAAACCGTGGTACTCCACCAGCAGGCTGTGCCTGGGGTGGAAACGATACTGGTAAGCGAGTCCGTACATGTAGGCCCAGTCGCGGATGCCAATGCCACCGATGGTGCACGCTTCGTCCCGGTGGCTGGTGCCGAGCGTCAGGTAAAGCCGGTGCCGCTCGGAGGGGGCGTAGCGGTAGTTAAGCTGCAGCAGCTGTTCAAAGCTGTGCAGGGCGAACGGGCCGCTGTCGACATGGTTGTACGCCAGGCCCACCCCCGTGGACAGGGCGTGGCTCCCGGTGTCCAGCCACTGATAGCCGAGATAACCGGAAAGCATGTTGGTGAGGGTCTCTCCCTCGAAATCCGCCAGTTGCACCCCATACCGCTCGGAGACGATGGAGAAGCGATCTTCCCCGACCTGATCCCGGCCATTCTGGCCGATGCCAAACAGATCGTGGAACTCGCGGGTCAGGCTGTCGAGGCCGTTATTGGCGGCAAAACGGTATTGGTAGTCGACCGCCACTTCCCAGCGCTCCGCCGGGGCATAGCGCAGGCCGAGATCCACGCTGTTGTGGTAATAGTCCATCTGGTAGTCCGGCGTTTCCGCCCAGACACTGGCGATGGTGCCACTGAGTGTGTATGCCCACTCCCCCGCCTTCAGCTGTTCGGCGTTGCGCATCATCGGGGTGTAGCTTTGTGCCTGCATCGGCGACTGGGCTTTGACCCACAGAGGGCCATAGTCCACGTTGGCGTGGACGGGGAGGGTCAGGACAGCAAGAAAGGGCGTAACCCGGATGGCGGTCTTCATGGCAACAGGAAACCTGGACAACTGCCGCCAGTATTTCACGTTGCTCTCCCGGTGGATAGCATTGGGGGCGGTGGACTCAGGCCCTGATCAGGTTCCGTTAAGCCGGGGTGCGGTAGCGCAGCACCTGAAAGCCATCCTGCGTTGAGCGGCCGATCAGCACCATCCCCAACCGTTCGATGATGCGACGGGAGGCCAGGTTTTCCTCCACCACCTCGGCGTAGATGGGGTTCAGCTTCAGCACCTCCCGGCCATAGGCCAGCGTGGCGTGGGCGGCTTCCCAGCCCAGCCCCTGTCCCCAGTACGCCGGCAGCATCCGGTAACCGATGTCCGCGCCCCCGAGGTGCGGTTCATACTTCAGGCCGCAGAAACCGATCACCCGATTGTCGGCTTTGTGCACCAGGGCATAGCGGGCGTAACCATAGCGCTGGTACTCCGCCTGCCAGATGTCGGTGATCACCGCCCGGGCCTCGGCCAGGTTGGTGACGCGACCGGCATCACCGGTGTAGCGGGTGACCTCCGGCGGGCGGGAGAAGGCCAGTACCGCCTCGGCATCTTCGGGCGTAAACGCCCGCATCTGCAAGCGGGGGGTGTCAATCTTGATGGTCACGGTTGTCCCTCACAAACAGGCCGACTTGCGCCGGCCTGTTTGTGTCATCAGTGAAGCAGTCGGGCGCGAATGGTGCCCGGGATCCGCTTCATCTGTTCCAGTGCCTGGTCGGCCTGGTCGGTATCCACGTCCATCACCACGTAGCCAATTTCGGCGGTGGTTTGCAGGTACTGGGCGGAGATGTTGATCCCCTGCTCGACGAAGGCCTGGTTAATCTGGATCAGGATGCCCGGCTGGTTACGGTGAACGTGCAGCAGACGGGAGGTGCCGGCGTGTCCGGGGAGGGACACTTCCGGAAAGTTGACGGCGGACAGGGTGGAACCGTTGTCCGAGTACTTCACCAGCTTGGAGGCCACCTCCAGACCGATGTTGGCCTGCGCTTCCTGGGTGGAGCCGCCGACGTGCGGGGTCAGGATCACGTTGTCGAACTCGGTCAGCGGGCTGACGAAGGGGTCGTCGTTGGACTTGGGCTCCACCGGGAACACGTCGATGGCGGCGCCGGACAGGTGACCGCTGCGCAGACTGTTGCACAGCGCGTCGATCACCACGACGGTGCCACGGGCGGCGTTGATCAGGATGCTGCCCGCTTTCATGGCGGCCAGTTCACGTTCACCAATCATGTCTTTGGTGGAGGCGTTTTCCGGCACGTGCAGGCTGACCACGTCCGCTTCCCGCAGCAGGGCGTCCAGGCTGGGCACCTGTTGGGCATTGCCCAGGGGCAGCTTGTTTTCGATGTCGTAGAACTTCACCCGCATCCCCAGCCCTTCGGCCAGAACCCCCAACTGGGTACCGATGTGGCCATAGCCGATGATCCCCAGCACTTTGCCGCGGGCCTCAAAGCTGTGGGAGGCGGACTTCTGCCAGACACCGCGGTGGGCCAGGGCGTTCTTCTGCGGAATGCCGCGCAGCAGCAGCAGGATTTCGCCCAGTACCAGCTCCGCCACGGAGCGGGTGTTGGAGAACGGCGCGTTGAACACCGGAATGCCCGCCAGTTCGGCGGTGTGCAGGCTGACCTGGTTGGTGCCGATGCAGAAGCAGCCGATCGCCACCAGTTTCTCGGCGGCAGCCAGCACCGGCTCACTGAGCTGGGTGCGGGAACGGATGCCAATAAAGTGCACGTCACGGATCTTTTCGATGAGCTCCGACTCGGACAGGGAACCCTTCAGGGATTCCACCTGGGTGTAGCCGGCATCGGCGAACACCTTCTGAGCAAGGGGGTGTACCCCTTCGAGCAACAGTACCTTGAGCTTGTTCTTATCGAATGAGAGCTGTTCCATGACTTCCCTAACGCGTCCTGAAAATGGGGAAAACAGCATACCAAATGCGCCGGAGAAGTGGCGAAAAAGCCTGCGGTCCCGGCGGCATTAACTCATTGGTTCTGTTGATGGGCCAGGCTTTGCCAGAACAGGGAAAACGCCGCGTCCCGGTACTGGGGCTGGGACGCCTTGTGCGGTTCGCCGATAAAGAAGGCGGCGGTGCTCATAAACTGGCTGTGACAGTGCTCCAGCGCCAGGTCGAACGGTACCGGACGCAGAATCCCCTCCGCCTGACCCCGGGCCAGCAGGGCCGGCACAAAGGGCAGCAGTTCACTGATTGCCTCGTGGCGACGGGCCCGGTCTTCCCCGCCCTGCAGTCCGGCGATCTGCAGGAACTGGAGCGCCTCGGGATGGGCGAGTGCCCATTCCACCCCGCGCTCCCAGTACTGCCGGGCCTGATACTGCAATGGGCCACCGGGCGGGACGCTGGCCATCGCCTCCGCCAACCGGGACTTGATGCCCAGGTACAGGGAGGTGACCAGCGCCGCCTTGCTGGGGAAATGGTGAAATAGCGTGCCGGTGGCCACCCCCGCCACTTTGGCGATCTGGGCGGTGGCGGTGGCGCCAATTCCCTGCTCGACGAAGAGGGCCAGGGCGGTGTTGAGGATCTGCTCCCGTTTGCTCATCTCAATGTCGCAGGAAGAACTTCAGCATCAACTTGTGGATGGCGTTGCCGTAGGGCGGGTGCACCAGCTTGGCGCTGTTGAACTTGCCCCGTTTCAGCACGGTTTTGGCCTTGGTGAAGGTCAGGAACCCTTCGTGGCCGTGGTAGTGCCCCATACCGGAGGGGCCGATCCCGCCGAACGGCGCATCCTCGGCGGCGACGTGCAGCACGGTGTCGTTGATGCTGACGCCCCCGGCGTGGGTTTCGGCCAGCACCCGCTCCTGCAGGGACTCATCAAAGCTCATCAGATACAGCGCCAGGGGACGGGGCCGGGCCTGGATGTAGGCGATCGCCTCGTCGACGCTGTCGTAGGGCACCAGCGGCAGCAGGGGGCCAAAGATCTCCTCCTGCATCACCCGCATATCGTCGCTGACGCCAGCCAGCATCACGGTGGCGAGGCGGTGGCGTTGGTCGTCCCGGTAAGAGTCGGTGGCGGGCAGCGCCACCGCGCCCTTGGCGATCGCGTCCTCCAGGGTGTCGATAAGGCGCTGATACTGGCGCGGGTTGACCACCGAGGTGTAGTCGTCACTGTCGAGCCCCTTGGGATAGAAACGGGCAAAGCGTTTTTGGTACGCCGCAACGAAGGCGTCCATCTGCTGGCGTGGCAGCAGCACGTAATCCGGCGAGGTGCAGATCTGTCCTGCGTTCAGGTATTTGCCCCA
>CAZWED010000282.1:0-4543 GCA_964632645.1 uncultured Ferrimonas sp.
CCCTGTCGGGCACCAACGTGGCCCGGGACTTTGTTGAGTTCCCCTCTCAGGTGCTGGAGCACTGGGCATTGCAGCCGCAAGTGCTGGCCCATTACGCCCGTCACGTTGACAGCGGCGAGGTGATCCCGCAGGCGTTGGTGGAGCGGGTACAGGCGGCGAGCCGGTTCAACCAGGGGTTCGAGACCGGTGAGTTTCTGGCGGCGGCGCTGCTGGATATGGCCTGGCATACGCTGGAGGGCCCGGTGCCTGAGGTGGCGGCGCTGGAAGCGGATCTGGCGGAGCGCATCGGCTTGCCGGAGGCGATCGCCTACCGTTACCGCTCCACCGCCTTTGCGCACATCTTTGCCGGGGGCTACTCCGCGGGCTATTACAGCTACCTCTACTCGGCGGTGCTGGACGGCGACGGCTTTGCCGCCTTTACCGAAGCCGGCGATCTGTTCGATCCGGCGCTGGCGGGCCGGCTGCACGACCTGCTGCGGGCGGGCGGTACCGAAAAACCGGAACGGCTCTACCGCACGTTCCGCGGCCGTCCTCCCCGCATCGACGCCCTGCTTGCCAACCGGGGCCTGAACTGACCATCGACAACGCCAGCCACTGTGCTGGCGTTTCTTTTGCCGGGCATGTCGCCTCGACCCATCGCCGCTGATGATTGATCCCCCTCACCAGCGGTTGTAGGTTGGATCCGTACACTCACGCCAATCAGGCAAACCAGCTAGGGAGCTTCTATGAAACGCGTACTGACCACCCTTGGCCTGTCGTTGCTGCTCAGCAGCACCGCCCTGTGGGCAGCGCCACCGGAACACGCCAAAGCCAAACAGGAAGCCAATGCCGAGCGGCAGGCTGAGCGGGCGGCGGAGCGGGAAGCCCGCAAATCGGAGGAGGAGTGGCAGCGCGAGCGGCGCAAAGCCAAAGAAGCCCATGAGCGGGAGGTTCGTAAGGCGGAGCAGGAGCGTCAGCGGGAAGCGGACGCGCGGGTGCGCGAGGCCGAGAAGGAAGCGGCGGAGCATCGCCGCGAAGTGGAGCAGCGCGAGCGTGAAACCCGGCTTGAGGCGGAAGCCTGGGACCGGGACGCCGAAAAGCAGGCCAAGGAAGCCCAGCGCGATGCGGCCGAGCGGGAGCGGGAGGCGCTGAAAGAAGCCGAGGAGCAGGCTAAGGAAGCCAAAAAAGAGGCCAAGGCGGTAAAGCCGCCCCGGTGAGTCCAGGGCGATATTAGCCCGTTAACCGGCGCCGTACAGCGCCAGCGCGATGCCATAGCCGGTCAGGCCGAACAGCGGCAGGGTGGACAGCACAAACACCGCGAAGCGCCACTCAATGCGGTTGATCAGCACCTGCACCAGGCTGTGGACAATGCGCAAAATCACGTAACTCCAGGCCAACACCCAGGGCAGGGGGCCGGAGGCCCCCAGTTGGCTCAAGGCCAGCACCAGGGCGTAGAACAGCACCGGCTGCTCCATCAGGTGGTTGTAATTGTCCGCTTTCCACCGGACCCGGGCCGGCAGCTGTGACATCTGCACCCCCGCCGGGGCATTGGGGTCCAGAGCCATCTTCATGGCGAGGATGGCGGGGATCCGGGTGGCGTACATCCAGATCCACATCACCAGTGACCAGGCCACCAGTGTCAGCAAGGGGAGCAGGAGGGAGGCGGTGTTGTCCATAACCGATCGTCCTTGAGCGCAAAAGCTCAACATAGCCCGAACCCGGGTGAAGAGAAAGCCGGCGGTTGCCGGCTTTCTGTTATTTCTGAATCACTTTACGCCCTTGTACCCAGACGGTGCGGATGTTGTGGCGTCGGGTCAGGCAGATGAGCTTCTCCAGCCTGTCCCGCGGCGTGTCCATCCCTTGCGGCAGGTAGAGGTCACTGTCCGGGACGTTGGCGTCCACCACCAGAGCATCGAAGGCGTAGCCCGGGGCAAACAGCCCCACTTTGGCGTCGATCGCCAGCCCGCCGCCCACGGTGGCCATCCAGTAGGCTTCCAGAAAGCTGACCCGACTGCCCGCTTCTCCCCGCTCGGCGGCCGGACGATGGGTGTTGGTGCCGTCTTCGCGCGCCCGGGAGTGGCTGACCGCATCCAGGCAGGTGTGGAACACCGAGGGAATGGGCGCGCCGGCAAGGTCGGTGCCCAGTCCCACCTGCAGGTCGCCATCCAGCATCTCGCGGGTTTTCATCGCCGCATTGGCAAAATAGATGTTGGACAACGGACAGTGGGCAATGGCGGCCCCCGCGGCTTTCACCGCTGCCAGGTCGGCGTCATCCATAAAGATGGCGTGGGCCAGGATGGTGCGTGAGGTGAGCAGGCCCATCTCACGGTAGATCGCCACATCGCTCTGGCCATAGTGCTCAAGACTGTAATCCCGCGCCCAGTCGCTTTCGCTGCAGTGGGTCTGCACATGGCAGTGGTAGCGCTGGGCCAGCTCACCCAGCCCTTTCAGCATGGCGGGCGTGCAACTGGGGACAAAGCGCGGTGTGATCACCGGCTGCACCAGGCCACCCTCATTGCCGGGCAGGGCGCGCACCTGCTGAATGAAGGCTTCGGTGTCTGCCAGGCCCTGCTCGGTGGCCTCGATGTAGTAGGGCGGGCACTGGCTTGGGTCATCCATATTGACCTTGCCGATGTAGCCGCGCTGGCCCTGCTGCAGACAGATCTCGGCCAGGGCCACCGAGGCGGGGTTGTGCACGGTGGCAAAGTACACCGCGCTGGTGGTGCCGTTGGCCAGCAGGGCGTTGACCAGATGAGGGTACACTTCGCGGGCAAACCCGACGTCGGCAAATCGCGCTTCCAGAGGGAAGGTGTAGTCCTGCAGCCAGTCGTACAACGGCAGGTCCAGCCCTTTACCTGCCTGGGGCCACTGCGGTGCGTGAACGTGGAGGTCCACCATGCCGGGCATCAGGTATTGCACCGGGGCCAGCTGGGTCAGTTTGCCGTTGTCGGTCAGCGCGTCGCAGAGGGCGGCATGATGGGGGGAATCCGGGGCGATCAGGTCGAGGATGTCGCCGTGAGGGTCCACCAGCACCAGCGCATCGTCGTGGTAGTCAAACTCGCCCTTGATCGGGCAGTGGTAGAGGGCGCCGCGTACGGCAAACCCAATGGCGTCGATCGGATGCATGTTGTTGTTGATTTCCTGCAGCAATCGGGCGCCGTCATGGCGCCGTAGGGTCGGGCGGGAGGATACCAGCGTCGCCGACTGCAGGAGGGGCCGGATAAGGGAAATGTGATTCGAACCAACAAAGCGGAAACCGAGGGCGTGACGGAACACAGTTTCTTGCCGTTGTCACCGCTTGCCTGCTCAAACCGGCGCCAGTTGATGCAGAATAATTTTCTGATTTAAGACAAATTTTTCTCTGTTCTTACCCGCATTCCACAAAGGGATAATGCGCCGGAATACACCCATTGCCGAGCGCATGTTGTTGTGCCGGGCTTCTCCTGGCACCGCGAAATCCGGAAAGAGATGATGAACAGGGATAACTTTGCATTGATCGACAAGCCCACCTTCTTTGGGGCGCTGTTTCTGTTGTTGCTGGTGGTGATACCGCTGGCGATCTGGCCTGAACAGGGGGCGATGATCGTGGCCCGGGCCAAGGCGCTGATGACCACCAACCTGGGGGCCATCTACCTGATCATGGGGTTGGGGTCGTTGTTCTTCATGATCTACATCATCTTCAGTGAGATGGGGCAGATTAAGTTGGGCGACGCCGACGAAGAGCCGGAGTTCGGTACCGCCTCCTGGGCGGCGATGCTGTTCTGTGGCGGCATCGGCGCTTCCATCCTCTACTGGGGGTGCATCGAGTGGGCCTATTACTATCAGAGCCCGCCGTTCCAGCTGGAGCCCGGCAGCGAGGAGGCGATCCGTTGGGCCGCCACCTACGGCATTTTCCACTGGGGCTTTATTGCCTGGGCGATCTACCTGGTGCCCGCCTTGCCCATCGCCTACTTCTTCTACGTGCGTAAGCAACCGGTGCTGAAGGTATCGGCGGCGCTGATGCCGGTGATTGGGGAGAAGCGCAGTCAGGGCTGGCTGGGGAAAGTGGTGGATGTGCTGTTCATCTTCGGTTTGCTGGGGGGCGGTGCCACCACCCTGGGCCTCGCCTCGCCGCTGATCAGCGAAGGCCTGAACCAGCTGTTCGGGTTGCCGCAAAACATCGTCACCCAGATCGGCGTGCTGCTGGTGTGCACCCTGATTTTCGGATACAGCGCCTACGCCGGGCTGGAGAAGGGCATCAAGATGCTCTCCAACTTCAACTTCTGGGGGGCGATTGCGCTGCTGGCCTTTGTGTTTGTGGCGGGGCCCACGGTGTTTATGCTGGAGACCGGGCTGGACGCGTTTGGCCGCATGCTCTCCAACTTCTTCGTGATGGCGACCTGGGCCGAACCGTTTGGCGGTACCGGGCCGTTCCGGGACACCCACTTCCCGCAGGACTGGACCGTGTTCTATTGGGCCTGGTGGCTGGTGTTCGCCCCCAGCATGGGGCTGTTTGTGGCGCGCATCTCCCGCGGACGCACCATCAAACAGATGGTGGCCGGTGCCATGTTCTTCGGCTCCATGG
>CAZWED010000283.1:0-4524 GCA_964632645.1 uncultured Ferrimonas sp.
CCCCGAAATGGTCACCCTTGCCGACGAGCTTGAACATATTGATGCGTATCTTGGCATTGAAAAGGCACGCTTTATCGACCGGTTAACGGTCGATATCAAGATCCCCGACAGCCTGATGCACCACCGACTGCCCGCCTTTACCCTGCAGCCGATTATCGAAAATGCGGTCAAGCACGGCACCTCTCAGCTGCTGTCGCCCGGACGAATCGAGGTCCATGGCAGCGAACGTGGCGATTTATTAATATTGGATGTCACCGACAACGCCGGGCTCTATCGCCCCAGCGACAACAGCGAAGGCCTTGGCATGAACCTGGTTCACAAGCGGATCCAGAACCAGTTTGGCGTCCAATATGGCATAGAGGTCAACTGCGAAGCCGATGTGTTCACCCGGGTCAGCATTCGGCTGCCAATTACTCAGGATGAACTCAGCCCAGCAACACACACAGGAGCAACAGATTGATTTCCTGCATTATTATTGATGATGAGCCCTTTGCCAGAGACGAGCTTGCCGAGCTGCTCAGCGCTCAGGGTGATATCGATATCCGCGGCTTTGCCAGCAACGCAATCGAAGCTATGCAGGCCATCAACAGCCACAAGCCAGAGCTGATTTTCCTGGATATTCAAATGCCTAAAATCAGCGGCATGGAACTGATTGCCATGCTCGATAAGGATGAGATGCCACGAGTGGTGTTTGTTACCGCCTTCGATGAATACGCCATCAAGGCGTTTGAGCACCATGCCTTCGACTATCTGCTCAAACCCATCGATGAGGCCAGGCTCAATAAAACCCTTGAGCGGGTACGAAAAGACCTGACGCCAAAAGATTTGGCGGTTATCTCCCCGGCCACGCTGCCGCACCTGCCCTGCTACAGTGGCAATAGGTTACGGGTGGTACCTGTGGCGGAGGTGGAGTACATTTTCAGCGATGTGGGCGGCATTCATGTGGCCACAGCAAGCGGCATGGTGCACACCCACATGACGTTGAAAACACTGGAAGAAAAAACGCCGCTGATTTTTTGCCACCGCCAGTATCTGATAGCCCCCTCGGCCATTGCCGAGATTGAGCTTCAGGATGGCGGCGGCGAAGTCATCACCCGCAGTGGCGCCAGGGTACCCGTGTCCCGCCGCTATCTGAAAGAGCTTAAACAGCATTTTGGCTTCCAATAATCAGCCAATTCATCAGCACTGCTCACAGACAGCCGCCGGAAAAAACCGCTCGCGGCTGATAACAACCGCTTAACCCTGCCATTCGACCACTCACCCAAATGGGTCATCCAGCCGATTTTGCGCCCCTTAGAATGTAAGTACTCAAAAAAGGGGAGACAAACAAAATGACCTGGTTCCTGCTTTGTGTCGGCTTGCTGCTGGCCGGCTACTTCATCTACGGCACCTTCGTTGAGAAGGTGTTTGGGATTAATGCCACCCGGCAAACGCCGGCCTTCACTCAAACCGATGGCGTGGACTATGTGCCCATGTCAAAGGGCAAGGTGTATCTTATTCAACTGCTGAACATTGCCGGTGTCGGCCCGATTTTCGGCCCCATCCTCGGCGCCCTGTATGGCCCCGCCGCCATGCTGTGGATTGTGGTGGGCTGTATTTTTGCCGGTGCTGTGCACGATTATTTCTCGGGCATGTTGTCGGTACGCAACGGCGGTCAGTCGGTTCCCAACCTCGCCGGTAAGTACCTGGGCAAAAGCGCCAAACACTTTATGAACGTGTTCGCCACCATATTGCTGCTGCTTGTGGGTGTGGTGTTCATCTCGGCCCCTGCCGGACTGCTGGGTAAACTCACAGGTCTCAGTGTCACCCTGTTTGTGGGCATCATCTTCGTTTACTACCTGATTGCCACTATCGTTCCGGTCGACAAAATTATCGGTCGCCTCTACCCCTTCTTCGGCGCTCTGCTGCTGTTTATGTCTGTGGGTCTGACCATTGCACTGATTGTATCGTCCGAGCACAGCCTGCTGCCCGGTGTAACCGCCAGTGACTTCCTGACCAACCTGAACCCCAACGACATGCCGCTGTGGCCTGCGCTGTTCATCACCATCGCCTGTGGTGCCATCTCCGGCTTCCACGCCACTCAGTCACCGCTGATGGCCCGCTGCATGGAAAACGAGAAGAACGGCCGCTTCGTCTTCTACGGCGCGATGATCGGTGAAGGCGTTATCGCCCTGATCTGGTGTGCCCTGGCCCTGTCCTACTTCCCGGATGTGCAATCCCTGGCCGAAGCTGTGAAGAACGGTGGCCCGGGTAACGTGGTGTACTCCGCGTCCTTCGGTCTGCTGGGCGTATTCGGTGGCATCATCGCCTTCCTGGGTGTGGTTATCCTGCCCATCACCTCCGGCGACACCGCGTTCCGCTCCAGCCGCCTGATCCTGGCTGAGTACTTCAACATGAACCAGACCAGCATCAAGAACCGCCTGGTCATCGCCGCGCCGCTGTTCGCCATCGGTGCCATCCTGACCCAGGTGGACTTCGGCATCATCTGGCGCTACTTCGGTTTCGCCAACCAGCTGACCGCCGTAATGATGCTGTGGACCGCCAGTGCCTACCTGGCCCGTGCCGACAAGCTGCACTGGATCACTACCGTACCGGCCATGTTCATGACCTCCGTGGTGACCACCTTCATCCTGAACAACGCCACCCTGGGCTTCGGTCTGGACATGACCATCGCCACCGCCTGTGGTGTGGTGACCGCCGCCGTCGTGGCCTTTGTGGTCACCGGCGTGATTGGCAAGCAGGAACTGCCGGCCGACGCCGAAGCCTGATAGCCTCATCAGCAACACAAAACGGAGCCCTCGGGCTCCGTTTTTTATTTTGTCATTCGCCTGCCCCAAAACCGTCATCACCGGTGGCCAGACTGCCCAGCGTCAATACAGCAACGCCGACAGGGAACATGGCAATCGATACAACAGATTCCCCGATTTGCGCGTCATCGTCCGCTTCAGAACGCTGGCAGGTGGAAGGGATATGGCGCGGCCCGGAGGGGCGCGAACGGGACGTACGACAGTTCAGCGGCAGCCGCCATCACGTGGAGCGGGTGCTGACCCGCCTTGAGGGAAAAGGGCGACTGCTTCGTCGCCTCAATCTTCGGCCACTGTAACCTGGCCAGTCCGGAAGCCACCGGGGGCAAGCCCCGCCAGCAGGGACGCCCAGTGCGCCTGTTGTGCCTCGGACAGCACCAGGAGCATCTGTTCCCCACGGTGCAGACGCGCGGCCAGGTCGACGTCGGCGCTCAGGATCTGGCGCTCGGCGTCCCGCCGGCAGAGCCGGTCAAGGGCCTCGGGCAGCGGGTCAACGGAGTAGATGCGATCCAGCCCCTGGAGCACTTCCAGCGCAGCAATGGGCAGCATCGTCGGGTCAATCTGCGGATCGATGAGCCAGCTCTGCCCCGGGCTGTCTTCGGCCTGTTCCGCCTGCGCCAGCCGCTTGGGTGTCTGTTCCTGCCAACGCAATCCATTGGCGTGGAGAAAGCGCTGCCACACCTGACGTGGCGCGTCGTGGTCACGCATCACCCGGGCGCGCTGCTCACCAATAAACTGGGCCAGGCGGCCCAGTGACGTAGGCAGCACCCCCTCCAGCAACGCTCGCAGGGAGCGCACCAGCACCGGTGCCCCTCCTTCGCTGCCAATGGCCACCACCACCGGTGAGCGGTCCACCAGGGCGGGAGTGATCACGCTGCACGCTTCCGGATCATCCACCACGTTTACCCACAGGCCACGGGCCCGGGCATGGTCACTGACGGTACGGTTCAGGGCGGGGTCATCGGTGGCGGCAATCACCCCCTGGTGACCC
Source organism: uncultured Ferrimonas sp. (assembly GCA_964632645.1). Classification (GTDB taxonomy): domain Bacteria; phylum Pseudomonadota; class Gammaproteobacteria; order Enterobacterales; family Shewanellaceae; genus Ferrimonas. The sequence goes on from CAZWED010000283.1 coordinate 3,796, forward strand.
GCCAGCTGCGCGGCATGGTAGAACTGGGCCAGGTGGCGAACCCGCCCCTGGCGTATCAACTGCTCGACGGCGGGCACCACGCGAGGGGCAATCACCGTCAGGCGGGCGTCGGTCCGGCTCCACAAGGTCAGTTTGCGGGCCGCAACCTCACCCCCACCGATCACCACGACGGAGAGATCGCGGGTGTCGTGAAAGAGGGGGAAATAGCGCATCAGGCCTCCGGTTCGGCGCCACAGCGCCAGCACACTTCGAAGTGGCCATCGTTCTGTTCACCGCAGGCATCACACTGCCAGGGCGCCAGCTCCTGCTGATAGCGGTTGAGCAGCGTCCGGGCACGACTCTGCTGACAGCGCTCCACCAGCAATCGCACCTCCTGACTGTCCACCGGCAGTTCGCCGGCCGCACCGCCCAGGGCTTCGCCCAGTACACGCACCAGGATCCCATGCTGTTCGAGATACCCTTTGACCGCATGGGCTTCGATCATATTGGCTGCTCGATACAGCTCGACATAACTATCCATCACGGACATTTTCTCCTTGTCTTAGGGCGCACGGCAGTGAACCCCTTCCGAGCCACCTAACAAAAAGCCACCCCGAGGGGTGGCTTGTCAAGCGACTTGTGTGGCTCAGGGCATCAGGGGGTCCTGATCCGCCCCTTCCTTCTCCACCTGCACCGGCAGCATATGCTCGCGGGTCAGGCCCAGACGGATGGAAGCGTAACTGGCCACGT
>CAZWED010000284.1:0-4502 GCA_964632645.1 uncultured Ferrimonas sp.
ACTCGATACTCATCGATGCACCTTTAAGTCGTGATTACGTTGCGAATTTTAACCACACCATCTGTAGAGTCAAATTGTTGCCATCTTGACCCATATACGTTTAGACGTCCAAACGTCTTGACGCCCAGATTGATCAAGGCTAGTTTATGGCACTTACCCCCCGAAAATTGTTTGCGTCAGATTGGAGGATGCATCGATGAGCCAGCACCACTTCGCCACCATCGCCGCCCGCGAGGGCATTGATACCGATACACAGCATGGGGCGGTGGTGCCGCCGATCTACCTCTCCACCAACTACACCTTTGAAACGTTCGGGCAGCCGCGCCAGTACGACTACGCCCGCAGCGGCAATCCCACCCGCTCCGCCCTGGCGGACGCGCTGGCCAAGCTGGAAGGCGGTGCCGGTGCGGTGGTGACGGCGACCGGGATGGCGGCCGTCACCCTGGCCACGTCGCTGCTGGGTCCGGATGATCTGTTGGTGGTGCCGCACGACTGCTACGGCGGCAGCTATCGACTGTTCACCTCCCAGGCGCGCAAGGGCGCGTTCAAGCTGGCGGTGGTTGACCAGGGCAACGACGCAGCGCTGAACGAGGTGTTGGCACAGGGGCCGAAGATGGTGTGGCTGGAAACCCCCTCCAACCCGCTGCTGCGGGTGGTGGACGTGGCGGACATCGCCACCCGCGCCAAAGCCGCCGGTTCTCTGGTGGTGGCGGACAACACCTTCCTTTCTCCGGTGCTGCAGCAGCCCCTGAGCCTGGGCGCCGACATCGTGATTCACTCCACCACCAAATACATCAACGGCCACTCCGACGTGGTGGCCGGTGCGGTGATCGCCAAAACGCCCGAACTGGCCGAGCAGCTGGCCTGGTGGGGCAACTGCCTGGGCATCACTGGTGCGCCCTTTGACGCCTGGCTGACCCTGCGCGGCCTGCGCACTCTGCCACTGCGCATTCAACAGCATCAGGCCAATGCCCAGGCGGTGGTTGCTTTGCTGGATGGGCACCCCTCTGTGGCCAAGGTGCATTACCCGGGCCTCAGCAGCCACCCGCAGCATGAACTGGCCAAGCGCCAGCAGGCGGGCTTTGGCGCCATGCTGAGCTTTGAACTCAAGGGGGGCGAAGCCGAAGTGCGCGCGTTCCTGTCCCGTCTGAAACTGTTCTCCCTGGCGGAGAGCCTGGGCGGCGTTGAGAGCCTGGTGGCGCACCCTGCCACCATGACCCACGCGGCGATGGATCCGGAGGCCCGCCGGGTGGCGGGGATCGCCGACACGCTGATCCGCCTCTCCGTTGGCATTGAAGACCCGCGCGATCTGGTGGCGGATCTGAGTCAGGCTCTGGGCTGAAGGGAAGGGGAGAGCAGTACCATGGCGCGAAGTCACCTGCACAAATTTGGCGGCTCCTCACTGGCGGACGCGGATTGCTACCGTCGGGTGGTGCACATCCTGCTGACCCAGGGGCAATCGGACGACCTGGTGGTGGTGTCTGCCGCCGGCAAAACCACCAACGCCCTGATCGATCTGATTGGCCGAGCGGAGCGGGGCGAGGAGCTCTCCTCGGCGCTGGCGGCCCTGCAGGCGTTCCAGTTGCAACTGATTGCACAGCTGCTGATCGGCGACGAGGCACACGCACAGCAGGCGCAGTTAAACGCCGATTTTGAGCGTCTCGGCCAGTGGCTGATGGCGCCCTCGGCGCAGCGCAACCGCATCCAGGCGCTGGGAGAGTGCTGGTCGGCCCGTTTGCTGGCGGCCGCCCTGCGGCAGCTGGGTGTGGCGGCCGCCAGCCTGGATTCCCGCGAGTTTCTGACGGTGACCCCCGGGCTGATGCCCCAGCCCATCGAGGCGTACAGCCGCGACCTGCTGGAACAGCGACTGGTGGCCCAGCCCAACACCCGTCTGGTGATCACCGGTTACATCGCCGCAGACCAGCAGGGTGAAACCGTGCTGTTGGGCCGCAACGGCTCCGATTACAGCGCCACCCTGATTGGCAGTCTGGCGGGAGTGAATGGCGTCACCATCTGGACCGACGTCGAGGGGGTGTTTAACGCCGACCCCAACCTGCTGGACGACGCGCGACTGCAGACCACCCTGACCCTGGACGAAGCGGATCGGCTGGCCCGCCTCGGCTCTCCGGTGCTGCATCCCCGCACCCTGCAACCCCTGAAACAGCACGCGCTGGACCTTAACGTCCGCTCCAGCTTCACCCCCGAGCGCCCCTACACCCGCATTCTGGCGGGCGAGGCCGACGCCGAGCCGGTGGTGACCAGCCTGAGCCGCGTGGTGCTGCTGCATTGTGAAACCGCACCGGGTCCGGAACTGGCCCAGCTGTTTGAACGGCTGGCCCAGCAGGGCCTGACGGCGCTAGTGAGTTATCCGGAGCGGGGCGCGGTGGCGGTGCTGGAAGAGCATGCCGACGCGGCGCAAACCCTCCTTCAGGACGCCCTGGGGATCCGCGTTCGCCGGGACCTGAGCCAGGGACTGGTGGGGCTGGTCAGCCGCAATGCCGGTCGCCTGCGCGGGGCGTTCGCCCGACTGCTGGGTCGTCAGGCCTGGCCGCTGAAAGCGGATCCCTTTGCCCTGGTCACCCTGGTGCCGACCGAACAGGTGGCGGATCTCACCGCCCGGGTGCACCGGCGTTGTGCCGGTGCCCGCAAGCGGATCGGCCTGATCGTGGCAGGCAAAGGCAACATTGGCAGCGCCTGGCTGGATCAGTTTGCCGGCTACCAAAGCCGCATCCGCCAGGATCTGGAAGCGGAGCTGACCCTGGTGGCCATTCTCGGACAGGAGCAGGCGCTGGTGCGGGCCGAAGGCATCGTACCAACCCAGTGGCAGGCGCAATTTGACGCCGAGGCGGCGCCCTACGAGCTGGATGCGGTGATCCGCGAGCTGGCGGCCCTGCCCTTTGACGAGCTGGTGCTGCTGGACATCACCGCCAGCGCCCGACTCAGCCTGGCGTACCCCAAGCTGCTGGAAGCGGGGATCCACCTGGTCAGCGCCAACAAGCAGGCCGGCAGCGGTCCGTTGGCGTTCTATCAGCAACTGAAGCAGCACCTGGCGGAGCGCCATCTCTACTGGCGTTACAACGCCACCGTGGGGGCCGGGTTACCGATCTTCTACGCTCTGGATGACCTGCGTCGCAGCGGCGATCGCCTGCAGCGCATTGATGGCGTGTTCTCCGGCACCCTGAGCTGGCTGTTTCACCATTACGACGGGCAGCGGCCGTTCTCCGAGCTGGTGCTGGCGGCCAAGGCCGAGGGGCTGACGGAGCCGGATCCCCGTGACGACCTTTCCGGCGTCGACATGCAGCGCAAACTGCTGATTCTGGCTCGGGAACTGGGGGTGGATCTGGAGCTGGAAGAGGTGGCGCTGGAATCCCTGGTGCCGGACAGCCTGAAAGACCTGCCGTTGGAGCAGTTCCTGGCCCGCATCCACGAGTTGGACCAGCCGCTGGCGGACGCGGTCGCCAGGGCGGAAGCGCAGGGCAGGGTGTTGCGCTACACCGCAGCGCTCTCCCTCGAAGCGGGCACCCTGGTGGCACGTGTGGGGTTGGAGCCGGTGACCCCGGAGCACCCCTTTGCCAGCCTGCCGGCGGGGGATAACCAGTTCCTGCTGCGCAGCGATTACTACCCGGAAGGCCTGGTGATCCAGGGCCCGGGGGCCGGAAGGGCCGTCACCGCCGCCGCGGTGCAATCGGATCTGGTGGCAATCTGCCGCCGCTTACTGCATTAATTGAGTTGGACTGAAAGGGAGTCGGTGAGATGGGATTTCATCACGCGCAACAGGTGGAAGCGTTAAATGAGCGACTGAGCTCACTGCGGGACATTCAGGTCTCATTCGAGTTCTTTCCGCCCTCCTCACCCGAGATGGAAGCGACACTGTGGCAGTCCATTGAACGGCTGGCACCGCTGAAGCCCCGCTTTGTTTCCGTCACCTACGGCGCCAACTCCGGCGTGCGGGACCGGACCCACAAAGTGATTGAGCGGATCCACAACGAAACGGCGCTGCAGGCGGCGCCGCACCTGACGCTGGTGGACGCGTCCGACGAGGAGCTGCGGACGCTGGCGCAGCAGTACTGGGATCAGGGTGTCCGCCACATTGTGGCGCTGCGGGGGGACGTGCCCAAGGGGCAACCCAACCCCAATCGCTACGCCTCCGATCTGGTCACCCTGCTGCGCGACGTCGGGGATTTCGAGATCTCCGTGGCGGCGTACCCGGAGTGCCACCCCGAAGCGCTTTCCGCCCAGGCGGACCTGATCAACCTCAAGCGCAAGGTGGACGCGGGGGCGACCCGCGCAATCACCCAGTTCTTCTTCGACATTGAAGCTTACCTGCGTTTTCGTGACCGCTGTGCCGCAGCGGGGATCGACGCCGAAATCGTGCCGGGGATCCTGCCGGTCACCAACTATCAGCAACTGCTCAAGTTTGCCGACTTCGCCAAGATCCGCGTGCCCAACTGGCTGCATCACATGTTTGACGGGCTGGACGATGACCCGGCCACCCGCAAACT
>CAZWED010000285.1:0-4496 GCA_964632645.1 uncultured Ferrimonas sp.
TCCGCCATTTTGTCGGCCCGCTGCAACAGGCCATTCAGTTGCTGGTACTCCTCTTCGGTGAGGCCCTGACTGATCTGCTTTTTACTGCGGTAATGCAGGATCAGCCAGATGGGCGCCACAACGATCATGAATATCAGTAACGGTGCCACCAGCAGTCCAATCAGCTCTTCCATGGTCGGATCCCCCTATTCTCAATCGTGGTTCAGGCTTTTTTCTTCGCCATCTTTTTCTTCATGGCTTCCAGCTCCTGGTTCACCTTATCTTCGGCTTCCAGGGCGGCAAACTCATCTTCCAGAGTGCGAGCCTGACCAAGATCATAGGACTCCACTTCCGCTTCCAGGCCCTCAATACGACGCTCGTACTGCTCGAACTTGTTCATGGCCTGGTCAATCTTGGAGGAATCCAGCTGACGCTTAACGTCCAGTCGGGAAGACGCGGTCTGCTTGCGCATGATGATGGTCTTCTGACGGGCACGGGCGTCGTTCAGTTTCTCCTGCAGCTGGCCAATCTCTTCCTTCAGGCGTTCGATCTGCTCTTCAATATTGATCAGCTCACGCTTCAGCACGTCCACCAGTTCGGCGGCTTTCTGCTTCTCAACCAGAGCAGCCTTGGCCAGGTCTTCGCGCGCTTTGGTCAGCGCCAGTTCGGCTTTGGCCTGCCACTCTTCCACCTGATGCTCAGCCCGCTCAACGCGACGAAGCATCTCCTTCTTCTCTGCCAGCACTTTGGCCGAGGTGGAGCGAACCTCCACAAGAGTGTCTTCCATCTCCTGGATGATCAGGCGCACCATTTTTTCCGGATCCTCGGCCTTGTCCAGCAAGGCGCTGAGGTTGGAATTCACAATGTCAGCAAAGCGAGAAAAAATACCCATAATCTGTTTCCTCAATCGTTGGTATGCCCTCGGGCCAACAACAATCAGATTCCGTGCCAAAGTCGAACGTTGTCGTAAGTTATTATTACAAAAGGATTTTCACAAGAGGTTTATTTTTGCCCAATCCGTCCCTATCATGGAAATCACCAACTATTAGGCAAAATCACTACATCAGGGACCGATGCCAACACCTCGCCAACAGGACAACCTGATCGGTCAGTCCGTCAGCTTTCACGAAGTGCTCGACCACGTTTCCAAAGTGGCCCCGCTGAACAAACCGGTATTGATCATCGGTGAACGGGGGACCGGTAAGGAACTGATCGCCGAACGTCTTCACTTCCTCTCCAGCCGCTGGGACCAGCCCTACCTCAAGCTTAACTGTGCCGCACTGAACGAAAACCTGCTGGAAAGTGAACTCTTTGGTCACGAATCCGGGGCGTTTACCGGTGCGAGCAAACGGCATGAGGGCCGCTTTGAACGGGCCGACAAAGGCACCCTGTTTCTTGATGAGCTCGCCAACACCTCCGGGCTGGTTCAGGAGAAGCTGCTTCGGGTGATCGAGTATGGGGAGTTTGAGCGAGTTGGCGGCAGTCGCACAGTGCGCGCCGATGTTCGCTTGATCTGCGCCACCAACGAAGACCTCCCGGCACTGGCGGAACGGGGCGAGTTTCGTGCTGACCTGCTGGACCGCCTGGCTTTCGACGTGATTACCCTGCCCCCGCTGAGGGAACGTCCGGAAGACATCCTGTTGTTGGCGGAACACTTCGCCATCCAGATGACCCGGCAACTGGAACTGGAACTGTTTTCCGGCTTCACCGAGAAAGCCCGGCGCACCCTGATGGACTACCACTGGCCGGGCAACGTTCGGGAACTGAAAAACACCGTGGAGCGCAGCGTCTACCGGCACAACAATGCCCAGTTGCCGGTGCACGAGATTGTGCTCGACCCCTTCGATTCCCCCTGGCGCCCGGGCGCGGCGATCCGCACCCGCGACCAGCGTCCAGCCGAAGCAAATACCCCCCGCCCGTCGACCTCTCAACCGGCAGAAACCGGCGCCCCGGCTGGCGCCAACGGCAGCAGCGTACCGAGCCTGCCGCTGGACTTCAGGCAAACCTGCCAGACCTTCGAGGTGCAGATCCTCAAGCAGGCGCTGGTCCAGAGCCAGTACAATCAAAAGAAGACCGCAGAGCTGCTGGGACTGACCTATCACCAATTGCGAGGCATACTGAAAAAGTACGACCTCCTGGGTAATGACATTTGAGCCCCAATTGGCACCTTGCTAGACTACGCAGATCACGGCGTTGTGAATTGAAATCATGACAAAATTACGGCTGTTGGCGGCACTCTGTGTCGCCCTGGGGTGGCTGACAGGCTGTGGCGGTGCAACCGCTCCCCCGTCCGGACTCGTTTACTGCTCAGAAGGCGATCCGGACAGCTTCAATCCCCAGTTGACCACCTCCGGCACCAGCATTGATGCGAGTGCCAAGCAGCTGTACAACCGTCTTCTGCGTTTTGACCCCCAAAATGACACCCTGGTGCCAGACCTCGCGACCCATTGGCAGGTCAGCGACGACGGTCTTGAGGTGCGGTTCACCCTCCGTCAGGACGTGGCCTTCCACACCACCGATCGCTTCCGGCCCACTCGTGCCTTTAATGCCGACGACGTGCTGTTCAGCTTCGAACGGGTGCTGAATCCCGAGCATCCGTTTCACCGGATTGGCGGCGGCCGATACCCCTATTTCCAGAGCGCGGGGCTGACCAAGCAGATAAAAGGGGTGCGCCGGATTGACGACCACCAGGTGGCGTTTGACCTGCGCTATGCCAGCGCCAGTTTCCTGTCGGAACTGGCCACCGACTTTGCCATCATTCTCTCCGCCGAGTACGGCCAGCAGCTGCTGGATAACCTGACACCGGAGATCATCGATCTGGAGCCGGTCGGCACCGGTCCGTTCCGATTGACCGGCTTTCAGCGCCATCACTTCATCCGCTATCAGCGGCACGATCAGTACTGGGCGGGTCCGGTAGCGCTTGAGCAACTGGTTTTCGACATCACCCCCCACAGCACCAGCCGCCTGATCAAGCTGATTGGCGGCGACTGCGATGTTGCCGCCCTGCCGCAAATCAGCGAACTCTCGGTGATCCAGGCCCAGGATGATCTGGCGGTGGACACCCGCCCGGGCCTGAACGTCGCCTACTGGGCCTTCAACACCCAGAAGCCACCGCTGGATAACCCACTGGTCAGGCGCGCCCTCTCCCTCGCCGTCGATCAACGGCGGATCCTGGCGGCGGTGTACCACAATACTGCCGTAGCCAGTCACGGCCTTTTGCCCCCCATCTCCTGGGCGTATGACCCCAATACCGCACTGCCGGAATACAACCCGGAGAAAGCGCGACTGTTGCTGGAACAGGTGGGCATTGAGCACCTGGACCTGAGCATCTGGGCCATGCCCGTGGGGCGCATCTACAACCCCAACGCCATCAAAACGGCCGAGCTGATTCAGCAGGATCTCGCCGCCATCGGCGTGGACAGCAGCATCGTCAGCTACGACTGGACGGTGTTCGTCAACCGCCTGGAATACGCCGAGTACGATACCGTGCTGATTGGCTGGAGTGCCGACACCTACGACCCGGACAACTTCTTTACCCCCCTGCTCAGCTGCGAAGCGCTGGTGTTTGGCTCCAACCGGGCACGCTGGTGCAATCCGGAATTTGACCGCCTGATGCGCCAGGCCCGGCGCTCCAGTGACGAGGAGACCCGCAAAGCCCTCTATGGGCAACTGGAGCACATTCTGCGACAGGAGCTGCCCCTGCTCCCGCTGGCCCACGCCAGCCGCACTCTGGGTCGCCAGCGCGCCTGGCAGGGCCCGATGTTACACACCACCGGCGGCATAGACTTCTCCGCCGTGGCCAAGGAACCCTAGATGTACACCTATCTGTTACGCCGTCTCAATTTGCTGGTGCTCACCACTCTGGTGTTGTTGGGGTTGCTGTACGCCGCGACCCTGATGATGCCGGGTGACCCCATCAGCAACCTCAGCGGCATTCAGGAGCCCACCCTGGCCGAAGAGGCCGACGTGATCACCCAGTATCGTCTGGAGCATTCATTGCTGTCTGGCTATCTGGCCTACGTCCAGCATCGCCTTGCCGGTGATCTGGGGCTGTCCATGAGCACCGGTGAGCCGGTGATGGAGCAAGTGGCCACTTACCTGCCCGCCTCTCTGGAACTGGCCGTCGTCGCCATGATGCTGGCGCTGTTGGTGGGGATCCCCTTCGGCATCCTCGCCGCCAGCCGTCAGGGCCTGCTGGCGAAAGCCCTGTGGGCCCTCACCCTGCTGGGTTTCTCCCTGCCGGTGTTCTGGCTGGGCCTGCTGCTGATGCTGACCTTTGGCATCCAGTTGGACTGGCTGCCGCCCTCCGGCCGCTTCAACCTGCTTTACGACGTGCCGGTGCGCAGCGGTTTCCTGCTGCTGGATATCGTTCTCTCCGATGCCCCCTGGCGTTGGGCGGCCCTGAAAGACGCGGTGGACCACCTGATCCTGCCGGCGGCGGTACTGGCGACGCTACCCACCACCATCATCGTGCGCACCATCCGCATCGCCATGATCGCCGAGATGGAGAAGAACTA
>CAZWED010000286.1:0-4438 GCA_964632645.1 uncultured Ferrimonas sp.
ACTTTCAGCTTACGGAACATGGCGCGACCCAGAGGACCTTTCGGCAGCATGCCCTTAACCGCTTTCTCGATGATCATTTCAGGCTTGTGAGCCTGCAGATCGGAGAAGTTGATCTCTTTGATGCCACCCGGGTAGTCGGAGTGACGGTAGTACATCTTGGCAGAGGCCTTGTTACCGGTAACGGTCACTTTCTCGGCGTTGATGATCACGATGTAGTCACCGGTATCAACGTGAGGAGTGTACTCAGGCTTGTGCTTACCGCGCAGACGGCGAGCTACTTCGGTAGCCAGGCGACCCAGGGTTTTACCCTCGGCATCGATGATAAACCAGTCGCGTTGTACGGACTCTGGCTTAGCAGTAAAAGTTTTCATTAGACTAAAAACCCAATTTAGCTGTTACAAAAGCGCCCTGTCGGGGCCGACAGTGCGACCTCTCCTGGCCTCCCACCCGTCCCTTCGAACGCGTCAAGACCTTGGTTTTGGTGACCAAACGATCACCTGTAACGTGGGCAGGGCGCGAATTATAGAGCAGGGCGATGCAAAAATCACCTGATTTTTTGCTCGCTTTCCTGTCGTTTCAGGGCAGGTGGGGCCGGGCCAGGTAGTCGTGGCTCTGCATCTCGGTCAGACGGCTCAGACAGCGCTTGAATTCAAAGCTGACCAGTCCCTCTGTATAGAGTTCCGGCAGGGCCACGTCGGCGGAGAGGATGAGCTTCACTCCCCGCTCGTAAAACTCGTCAACCATGGCGATAAAGCGGCGAGCCACATCATCTCCGGTGGTTTGAGCCCCCATCTGGGTCACCCCGCTGAGGAGCACGGTATGGTACAGGCGTGCCAGCTCCATGTAATCGCTTTGACTGCGCGGTCCGTCACATAACGCCAGAAAATCCAGCAAAACCACGCCGTCGGCACTGCGGATCACCTCGATGGGGCGGCCCAGGATCTCGATGCGCCCCCCTTGCTGGCCCGGCTCCGATGCCAACTGGCCAAAGTAGCGTTCCAGGTTATTGCGGGCCTGCTCGTCCAGCGGGTAATGGTAGATCTCCGCCTGCTCAAGGGTTCGCAGCCGGTAGTCGACGCCGCTGTCCACATTAACGACGTCGCAGTTGGCCTTGATCAGTTCGATGGCTGGCAGGAAGCGCGCCCGCTGCAAGCCGTTGCGGTAAAGCTCGTCCGGCGGGATGTTGGAGGTGGCGACCAATACGACGCCCCGGGCAAAGAGCAACTCAAACAGGCCCCCCAGCAGCATCGCGTCGGTGATGTCCGAAACAAAGAACTCGTCGAAGCAGATCACCTCCGCTTCCGCTGCCAGCACATCGGCCACGCGGATCAGCGGGTTCACTTCCCCTTTTAAGCGATTGAGCTCGCTGTGCACCCGATGCATAAAGCGGTGAAAGTGGATCCGCATTTTGCGCTCAAGCGGCAGGCAATCGAAAAAGGTGTCCACCAGGTAGGTTTTTCCCCGGCCCACTCCGCCCCAGAAATAGAGACCCTGAACCGGATCGGGCCCCGTCCGACGGCCCATCAGCTGCTTCAGTCGCTGTCCCAGGCCGGGACGCCGCTGCTGTCGGGCCAGCAGGTCGTCAAAGAGACGCTGCAAGTGCAGCACCGCCTGCTCCTGGGCCGGGTCGAAATGGAAATCATCGCGGGTCAGATCGGCGCGGTAACGCGCCAGCGGAGTCGCACTCATATCATCCATGAAAGAAAGCTTGGACCTGTTTGCTCGGCGCCGCAGTGTATCATGTGACCAGGCACCGAGGTATATTGGCGCCATACTCAGTAAGCGTAACCGCGTACAAGGCGGAATCTTTGAGGTAAAGGAGTGGCTATGAACTGGGCGTTTGGCATTTTGCTGTTTTTTGCAGGGATGGGCGTTGGCTACCTGCTGCATTGGCGCATGAAGGGCAAGGGTGACGACCAGCAAACCCTGCGTCGCGAGCTGGAGCAGGCGCGTTTTGATCTGGACCAGCAACGCCAGGAGGTGGCGGACTATTTTGAGCAGTCCCGCGAAACCATGATGCAGCTGAGTCAGAGTCTGGATAAAGCCAACCGATTCTGGAACGAATCCGCCCGGGGGATGCTGGGCGACGGTCAGGTGATGCCACTGGCGCTGAACCAGCCCACGCTGGACACACTGGAGGAGATGCCCAAGGACTACGTTCAGGGCTCCCACGGGATCATCGGCGCCAAGGACCGCATCGCCAACGGTTGACCCTCATCGGGAACTTTCTCCCCCTCGCCAGGGTCGCAAAGGTTACTGTGATTCGACATTGATGTCAGGAGATTGATTCAGCATGAAAAAAACCATGACCCTGGTGTCTGCTGCGCTGTTGAGCGTGGGCATGACCGCCGTAACGCTTCCTGCCCACGCCGCATGGCCCAGTGCCGTCAACGGTCAGGAACTCCCCAGTCTCGCGCCAATGGTGGAAGCCGTGGCGCCTGCCGTGGTCTCCGTTTCCGTGGAAGGCACCCAGGTGTCCCGACAGGCGATCCCTGAGCCGTTCCGCCACTTCTTTGGTCGTGAGCGTGAGCAGGCGCGTCCCTTCCGGGGATTGGGCTCCGGCGTCATCATTGATGCCGATAAAGGCTATGTGATCACCAACCATCACGTTATCGACAACGCCGACAAGATCCTGGTGAACCTGAGCGATGGCCGGGAGTTTGAAGCCAAGTTGATCGGCTCCGACCCCGCCTCCGACGTGGCGGTGCTTCAGGTGGAAGCCGACGACCTGATCGCGGTGCCCCTGGCGGATTCCGACAGCCTGCGCGTCGGCGACTTTACCGTTGCCATCGGTAACCCCTTCGGTCTGGGTCAGACCGTCACCTCCGGCATCGTCAGCGCCCTGGGGCGGAGTGGTCTGGGCAACGGCGAGAGCCTTGAGAACTTTATCCAGACCGACGCGGCCATCAACAGCGGCAACTCCGGTGGCGCTCTGGTCAACCTGAAGGGTGAGCTGATCGGCATCAATACCGCCATCATCGCCCCCAGCGGCGGCAACGTCGGTATCGGCTTCGCCATCCCCGTCAACATGGTGCAGAGCCTGACCGACCAAATCATCGAGTTCGGTGAAGTGCGTCGCGGCGTGCTGGGCATTCTCGGCGGTGAGCTCACCAGCGAGACCGCCAAGCTCTTTGGCCTGGAAACCACGCACGGCGCCTACGTCAGCCAGGTGTTCCCGGACTCTGCCGCCGATGCCGCGGGCCTGAAAGCCGGTGACGTTATCGTCAGCGTCGACGGCAAGAAGATTAAGAGCTTCCAGGAGCTGCGCGCCAAGGTCGCCACCAAGGGCGCCGGTGCCACCGTCAAGCTGGGCGTGATCCGCGACGGCGATGAGAAGAGCGTCAAGGTCACCCTCAATGAGGCCCCCGGTGAGAACGTCCAAGCCAGCGTCATTCACCCGGCTCTGGAGGGCGCCAAACTCTCCAGCTACGACGAGGATGGGGTGCGCGGCGTGGTGATCAGTGAAGTGGCTGAGCGCTCACCGGCGGCCGCACAGGGCCTGGCCGAAGGCGATGTGATTGTGCAGGTAAATCTGCTGAATCGCGGTCGCACCAACGTCAAGGATCTGGGCCAGCTGCGCAAGCTGTTCGAGGATTACCAGGGCGTGTTTGCCGCCACCATCCTGCGTGATGGTGTAGCACGACAGGTGATTCTGCGCTAAACCCCAATCGGGTCAGGAAGCGGGCGCGTCGCAGGCGGGCCCGCTTTTTCTTGTTCCACCGGCGGCCTCACGGTAGCCTTTTAGGGCTGAACACTCGGAACCTTCCCCATGACATTCACTGCGTTACTGCGATATCTGCTCAAACCTGTGCTGGCCGGTCTGGCCCTGGCGGCAATCATTGTGCTGCTGACCCCCAGCCTGAGGGAGCAGTTGCCCCGGTTAGGCGGCCCCGCCAGCCAGGTCGAGCGCACCAGCTTCGCCCATGCCGTGCGCGCAGCGGCTCCCGCCGTAGTGAACGTTTACTCCCAGCGACAGCAGCGCGGGCGGGCCGGCGCACAGCTGACCCCCCAGGGCCTGGGCAGTGGCATCATCATGCGCAGTGACGGCATCGTGCTGACCAACTACCACGTGGTCAGCTCCGCGGATCAGATCTACGTGGCGCTGCAGGACGGCCGCTGGGCCAATGCCGAGATGATCGGCTCCGACCCCTGGACCGATCTGGCGGTGTTGCAGATTGGGCTGGACAACCTGCCCACCATCCCGCTGGATCCCAAGCGCGAAGCGCAGGTCGGCGACATGGTGCTGGCCATCGGCAACCCCTACAACCTGGGACAAACCATCACCCAGGGGATCATCAGCGCCACCGGCCGCAATGGCCTCTCCTCCAGTTACCAGGACTTTATCCAGACCGATGCGGCCATCAACCAGGGTAACTCCGGCGGGGCACTGGTGGATGCGGATGGCGTGCTGGTGGGGGTCAACACCGCCAACTACCAG
>CAZWED010000287.1:0-4420 GCA_964632645.1 uncultured Ferrimonas sp.
TCCTCGGTGGCCCGGGAGATGGCAATGGCACGTTGCTCGACGGTGACCACGGCACTTTGGATCTGGGTCATCGCCTGATCCAGCTGCTGACGCAGGGCGTGGGTTCGGTCCATCTCTTCGCGACTGGCCAGGGCGGTGTCGCGGGCGTTGCGCGCCGCGTCGTGCAGGGTCTGAATCATCGATTCGATGGCGTTGGTCTGCTCTCGGGTCTGGGCCGCCAGTTTGCGCACCTCGTCGGCCACCACGGCAAATCCCCGGCCCTGTTCGCCGGCCCGGGCGGCTTCAATGGCGGCATTGAGGGCGAGCAGGTTGGTGCGCTCGGCAATGCTGTGGATCACTTCGGCCACGGCGCCGATCTGGTCCACCTGGGTGTCCAGTTCGTTCATCCTCTGGTCGTTGGCGCTCAGCTGGTGGGCCAGGTTGTCCAGGTGCTCGCTGGTACGCTGCAGAGCGGCACGCCCCTCCCGGGCGAGGTCGGCAGAGTGCCGGCTTTGCGTCTCGCTGTCGCGGCTTTCGCCGGCGATGGCCTGCATGCTGGCGTCCATCTGGGCCACGGCGGCGGCGATGCGGTTGATCTGTTCCGACTGCTGACTCAGCTGCGCCTGCTGGCGGTGGCTGATCCCGGCGCTGATCTGGGCCGCCTGGTGCAACTCCTCCCCCCGCTGGTGGATCTGGCCGAGCACCTCGCGGTTTTGCGCGTTGGCCCGGTTCAGCCAGGTGCCCAGCTGTGCCAGCTCAGCGGGCGCAGTAAGGGTGCAGCTTTGGGTAAAGTCGCCCTGGGCCATCGCCTGGATGGCGCCCCGGAGGTCGTTGAGGGCGCGACGCAGAAGCCGCACCAGCAACAGCGTCAGCGTGGACATCAGAACCATCCCCAGAACCGTCAGGGCCAACAACAGCTGCTGACTGTAGCGGATCACCGATTGGGTCTGACGCTCCCCTTCACCCACTTGCAGGCGGGTGTGGTCCACCAGTGCCGTCAGCTGTTGCGCGATGCCGGTGAGTGCCGGGGCCAAAGCCAGCAGGCCCTGCTGGGTGGCGGCCTCCAGTTCGACCCGTTCCAGCTGGAGGGCAAACATCCCCTGCGGCTTCAACCCCACCTCCAGCGCGTCCAGCGCCATGAGCAAAGCGGGGTAGGTGTCCAGCTCGGCACTCTCCCGCTGCAGGGCCGTGTATTGATAACGCATGCGCGAGATGAGACTGCTGGCGTCGTTGAACTGGCGCTTTGCGTCGGTGACCCGGGTGGCGCTCATCAGGTTCATCTGCACCGTCATCATGGCGCCGGCGTCGGCGATAAAGCTCTCGTAGGCCATGCGGGCGTCGTCATTGTCGACGAACAGGATGGGCACCAGGCGACTCATTTCATCCCGGGCGGAGCCAATGGCGTAGAGCAGGTAGCCGCGGCCGGACGCCAACGCGCTTTCCACCTCAAGGTGGCGCTGGGCCAGGTCCAGCAAGGGCGTCATCTGTCCGGCGATCGCCCGGGTGGCCTTGTCCAGTGTCTCGGCGAAGGTGTGGAGGCGGGCGTCGTGTCCGGCCTCAATGCGCTGGCGCAATTGGGTGAGGTCGGCGTGGGTCTGGCGCCAGCTGAGTTCGAAGGCGGCCCGGCTCTGTTCGAAGGTGGCGTGGTCCGGGGCAGTGATCCCTTGCCTCAGGGCCTGCTCCATCTGCAGCACCCCCTTGTCGACGGTAGCGGCGGCGGTGGCCAGCGGCAGCGCTTCGCTGCTCAGGCGATTGACCGCCTGATTCAGTTGCCACAGCCCCCAGAGGGCACTGGCCACCAGGCCGAGGGCGATCAGCAGCTGCAATCCCATGGAGATCACCACCCGCTGAACCAGGGTAAGTTGTTGGAACCGAGACAAAAACCACGTCATGACTGCCACCGATTGGGGGAACCAGCGGATTGAATACGGCAGGGATGTGACAGAAAGATGTCTTGAACGATAAACAGCACAATGCACCAATAATGGTGTTTTATGCAGTTTTATTGATGGTGATTATTTGGTCATCGACAACACCGACAGTCTCCTCTCTGGCACGACCAGTGGCGTTACGCAAATGTCATCAACCTCACCCAGTATGAGAAGGGCCCAATGACTATGAGGACGAGTGACATGGAAAAATCAGTTGCGTTGATCACCGGTGGAGTGGGTGGCATCGGACTCTATCTCACCAAAGCGCTGGCGGAGGCGGGATACCACGTTGTCGCAGGTTGCCGACCCAACAGCAGTAATGCGGAACGGCTGGCCGGTGAACTGGCCCAGACCCACCCTGACGTGACCATTCTGCCGTTTGACGTGGCGGATTTTGGCGAATGCCAGCGCGTGGTTCTGGACATTGAGGAGACCATCGGGCCGATTGCGGTGCTGGTGAATAACGCCGGCATTACCCGGGATGGCACCCTGAAAAAGATGGAGCCGAGTCAGTGGCGCTCGGTGCTGGACACCAACCTGGACAGCGTCTTTAACCTCTGTCGGGCGGTGCTGCCGATGATGCTGGAGCGGGAGTATGGCCGCATCATCAGCATCTCGTCGGTGAACGGTCAGAAAGGGCAGTTTGGTCAGTGCAACTACGCGGCGGCCAAGGCGGGGATGTACGGTTTCACCAAGTCTCTGGCGCAGGAGGTGGCCGCGAAGGGGATCACGGTCAACACCATCTCCCCGGGCTACATCGAAACCGACATGATTCGGTCCATTGACGAGGAGATCAGGGACAAGATCCGCCGCCAGATCCCGGTGCAGCGCTTTGGCCAGCCGGAGGAGATCGCCCGTGCGGTCACCTTCCTGGCGGATAAGCAGTCGGGCTTCATCACCGGTTCTAATCTGGCGATCAATGGCGGTCAGTATATGGCCTGACCACCAGCGGCTGGGCCCGTTCGGCCCGGTCGCACTCGACGCAGTGCAGACAGAGCCGCCACAAGGCGGCTTTTGTTTCGGCGTCCAGCGCCTGCAGATCGGCAATGCACACCGCACCGCAACGGACCAAAGTCGCCAGTTTCTCTAAGTCAATTCCCACCTGAACCTGCATCAGAGTCTCCCCCATCTCACCAATACCATAATGAGAATTATTATCATTTGGGCTCAGGCAAGCAAGGATAATTTTTTTACTGTGGTGTGTAGCGGCGCCGAACCGCGTCCGGCATGTGGGCGAGCTGGCTCTGCTTCAGGGCGTCGAACGCGCGCAGCAGCGGAGCGGGATCCAGCCCTTCCAGGGCGTGCAGCGCGTACGCGGTGGCCTCCAGCGTGGAGAGACTGTCCGGCCGGCGGGCTTTGCGGATGCGGTAATCCCCCTGCGGGGCGTCACCGAAGCTGAGCCGGGGCAGGCTGGCCAGCCAGGGATTGAGTTGCAGAATCTTGTGGGTTTTTCGCCAGGTGCCGTCGATCACCAGCAGTTGGGCCGTGGTTGGCAGGGTAGCCTGCTCCACCGGCTGCGCCTGCTCATCGGGATAGAGCAGATAGGCGGGGTGCCCTGCCAGCGCCGCGCGAAGGGGAGCGAAGTCCGACTCGCTTTCCCCGGGCCAGAGATGGCACTGGTTCAGCACCGAGGCCACCAGCGAGGCGGTGCCCTTGGCGCACTTGAGTTCGGAGGGGTGCATCAGGATTTGCACCGGTATCCGGTTGGCTGTGGGCTCGATGGCGTGACACAAGCAGGTGCGTTGCGGACGCTGACAGCGGGGACAGAGCGCGCGACTCATGGTGAAAAAGGGGGCCGAAGCCCCCTCAGTTCCACAGCCAGATCTGGCAGGTGTTGATGCCGGCCCGCTGGATGGTGTGGCGATCTTTCTCCGCCATCCGCTTGCGCTCATAGGGGCCCAGTACCACCCGGAACCAGACGCCGTTGCGCCCTTCCGACCGCCGCACCTGGGACTCAATCCCCTGGAAGGCGATGGTGGCCCGCATGGCGTTGGCCTGATCTTCACTGCGGAAGGAGCCGCACTGCATCTGGTAAGGACCGCCGCTTTCCTGCTCCGGCACCTCGACCTCCACTTCCGTGTTGGGCAGCACATCGATGTACTGCCAGTCCTCTTCCGGTTTCTCCGGCAGGGGGGCCTGTTCCGCTTTTGGCTTCGGTGTCGGTTTGGGTTCCGCCTTGGGGGTGGTCGCCGGCGTTTGTGGGGTGCCACTGTCCGGGCGATCGCTGGCGCCCTGGATGGTCAGCAGCAGGTAGCCGAAGAAGCAGACCATGGCCACCACCACCAGCGCCATCGGCCAGGGGAACGGTTTTTTGGCCGGAGCCTTGCGGCGGCTCCGGGCAGGTTTGCGGGCGGGGCGCCCGCGTCCGGCATAGTCCTTTGCCATAACCTTACATGCGGTCCAGGGTGTTGATCCCCAGCAGGCTCAGGCCCACTTTGAGGGTGTTGGCGGTCGCCGCGCAGAGGCGCAGGCGGCTGGCCTTGGCGTCGGCGGGCACGTCGTCTTTGTTG
>CAZWED010000288.1:0-4402 GCA_964632645.1 uncultured Ferrimonas sp.
TGAGGAAGGTCGGCGTGCCGCCGCCCCAGTGCATCTGGGTGACGGTGTACTCGTTGAACAGCGGCGCCCGGTTCTTGATTTCGCGCTCGAGGTAATCCAGATACTGGTCTGCCTTGTGCGGATGGCGGGTGATGATCTTATTGCAGCCGCAGTAGTAGCACAGCTTGTGGCAGAACGGGACGTGGATATACAGGGAGAGATCCCGCTTATCGGAGCCGGCAATCGCCTGGCGCAGATCGGCATCGGAAAAATCTTTATGGAATTCGATGGCGGTTGGGTATGAGGTGTATCGGGGCCCTGAGTAGTTGTATTTCTCAATCAGGGCTTGATTCCAGCTGATTTTATCCTGCACGAAAGCATCTCCTTGGGATCGGAATGTCCGCATTATGCACCTTTTGGCCGAACTCGCCATTGATCGCGGCCCCAAATTTGACCAATGTGGCAACAGAATTGCGAAGGGGGTGTTGTTAATGCTAGGGAAAGTTGTGACGGCGGTGGCACTGAGTGGGCTCTTTGTGGCCCAGGCTCACGCCAGGGTGTGTGAAATCGGCAAGCCGGTTCAGCCAATCGGCCACTGGCAGCAGGCGACGGATGGGGAGCTGGCGACGCGCTGGTGTCGGGTGGCCTCCCTGTCGGGATTGCACCGGATGGACGTGGACAAATACCTGGACAAGGGGTGGGAGTCGGTGGCCAGGGCATCGCAACAGGCGCTGGACGCCTGTACCGCGGAGCAGAAGGCGCTGGCTGAGCTGTTTGAGGGGCGCGGGCTGACGCCACCGGCGTGCCCGCGCTGAACCTCACTGGATCCGGGCGAGCGCCAGCAGTTCCGGATCCAGTTTGGGTCCCAGTCGGGACTCCCAGTGCGCCCGCTCCATATCCAGCTTCATCCGCTCATTGCGCTTGAGCGCCTTGCGGGCGTCCAGAATGGGCTGGTCCGCGACGTTGTCGTACAGCTCGTGCAGCACCGGGTATTGCTGCCGCAGGCTGTCCATGTCCGCATCGGGCAGGGCGCGCAGCAGATTCACCAGGCGCAGCGCAGCCTCGGCCGGCTCACACTGTTTCTGCTGGCAGGCCTTGGCGATCAGCTGGATGTGTTCCACCAACGTTGCGCGACGCTCCGCTTTGGCGTGAGCCTGGCGCTGACGTTGCTGACGGAGTTGCCAAAACAGGTAGGCGGCGTAGCTTGCCAGCGCGAGAATGATCCCGGTGGCAATGGCCACCATCCATGTCGGCATGATTACTCCTTGTATTGATCCAGCAGGTCGGCGCCCTGTTCAAATCGACTGAGCAGGTCCGGCTCCTCGTCTGAGGTGGCGTCCTCCTCGTACCCTTCGTCCTCCACATCCAGGCCCAGCTGATGCATCAGGTCGGCGATGCGATCCAGGGTCGCGTCAAGCCACGCCTGATCTTTGGGCTTCAGGGTCTCACCCGCTTCGGTGCGTTCCAGCAGGGTGTTGAGGCGCGGATCCGCTTCCAGTTTCGCCAGCTCCACATCGGGGGCCAGCACCTGGGGCGCCGCTTTGGCGGGCGTGGCGGCATCCACAAACAGCGCCACCGGCGCCTTGCTGCCAAGACGAGGGTCTGTGGTCGCGGCGTCCTGACGGGCCTGAGCGGCTTTGCTCAGGCTGTGGCGGCTGCCACTGGCCTGCCCTTTACCAACCTTTTTGCCGCCGTGCTTGGCACGGGCGCTGGCCTTCTCCCGGGGCGGACGGGCCGGGCCGTTGGTGTTCACTTTGCGGGATTTCTTAATTCGGGTCATAGAGCCTCCAATCGGGGGCGGGTTTATATCAGATTATGCCGGTTTTTGCAGCAGAATAACGTCGGCGCCGATGAACTCCAGGCGCAGACCATCACGCTCGGCCAGAAACTCAAAGGTGGCCTGGCTGAAGAAACTGACGTGAGTGGGGTCGTTTTTGTAGTGCCATTGGGCGAAGGCTTGTGGCCCGCGCACCAGTTTGGTCATCAACCCCAACCATCCTCCGGGCTTCAGCAGGGTCAGCAGCAGCTGCCACTCCCGGGCCGGACGATAAAAGTGTTCGATCGCTTCGGTGCAGGTGATGAAGTCGTACTGACGGCGCAGCGGTGTGCGATCCGGTGAAAAATAGGGGTCGTAAACGGCGGTGGGATACCCCGCTTCGGACATCATCAGGGACAGGGTCGGGCCCGGGCCGCAACCAAAATCCAGCCCCTCTGCTCCGGCGCTCAGGCGAGCCTGAAGTGGCTCGGCGACACGGGACAAGAAGCGGCGGTAGCCGGAGTCTGTCGGATCATTGTTGTGTTTGTCGTACTGATCCTTCTCTGCGTGAGCCGGTAACAGCGCGGCAGGATCCGCAAACACCAGGTGGCAGCGCTGGCATTGGAAATAGTGGCGTCGCTTGTCCTGGTGATAATGGCCGGGATCGGGGTGCTGGCACAGGGGGCAGAGCATGGGGTTTCCTGTCTGGACGTCGATGGGGGCCATTATATGCAAAATGATGATAAAAAAGGCGGCAGATTACTCTGCCGCCTTGTAAGGGTGTCTAGGACACTCCCCTATTCTTTAACCAGGCATTCCTTACCTGCGATGAGACTTCCCGGTCTGGTTTCCGTCTTATTATTGCCTGCTTCCGTGCTTGCAGTTCTTGTTTGTGGTCACTCCGGACCTTTTTTACTTTTTCCTGTGTCGTTATCCGTAACACAGCAGTCAGTCGTCTTCCTAACGACTACGTCATCCTGAC
Source organism: uncultured Ferrimonas sp. (assembly GCA_964632645.1). Taxonomy (GTDB): domain Bacteria; phylum Pseudomonadota; class Gammaproteobacteria; order Enterobacterales; family Shewanellaceae; genus Ferrimonas. The sequence continues at coordinate 2,718 of CAZWED010000288.1, forward strand.
GTTCAAGGTACCATCCTTGTAAACCCAAGCTCCTTGGGTTCGAACTCTCCGGTTCGTTTATTCCTTTAGTTGGCTTCCAGTGCCACCCTTCATCCTGAAGAGAGTCCTGGTGAGAGACAGTCATCCTGATCCGTCTCCCGCTCCGTTTCGGTGCTTACTCTACGTAATTTGAGCTGGATCGCAACTTTTTTTGCGATGGGATGTAACTCAATATTTTTTGTTAAATCTATAAGGTAATGATTTACCAAAGGTTATGAGTGCTTGTTCTGGCAACAAAGCAAACATCACCGCCAGCAAATAGGGCAAATGTCTTACACGTCGGATCGGCAATCACTGTAGGTATTTCGTATGCGCTAGTGACTTGTTCTGGCAATGGGTCTTACCAATGAAGGAATTTTCTGTCCGGGGCGGTCGGGAAAGTGAGAACCACTAAAAAAGAAGGCGGGCCCGAAGGCCCGCCTTGCTGTCCCACAATGTGGGATCTTATTCGATGGCGCTGAGGTACTGGGACAGTACGGCGATGTCTTCGTCGCTCAGGTTTTTGGCCACGCCACCCATCATGCCATTCAGGTCGTTGTTACGCGCACCGCTGCGGAACTTCTCCAGCTGGGCCTTCAGGTAAGCGGGGTGCTGGTCGGCAACGGCGGGGTAACCGGCCAGGCTCATGCCTTCGCCTTTTACGCCGTGGCAGGCCACACAAGCGGTGATCTGGCGAGAAGCGTCACCACCCATGTACAGCTGGCGGCCTTTCTCGAGGACGGCTGCGTCAGCGGCGGGACCCTGGCTGATCTGCTGGCTGGCGAAGAACGCGGCCACGTCAGCGATGTCCTCATCACTCAGCGCCATGGCCATGCCGCTCATGATGGGGTCCATACGGCCCTGCTGACCACCGGTCTGGGCAGCCTGACGGAACTCAGTCAACTGCTTGACCAGGTAACCGGTGTGCTGACCGGCGATTTTGGGATACATATCGATGGGGCTGTTGCCGTCCGCTCCGTGGCAGGCGATGCAGGTGATGGCTTTCGCCTTGCCCGCTTCAGCGTTGCCCTCGGCCTGAGCAAGGGTGGAGAACATGGACAGCACAGCAAAGACAACAGCAAACTTTTTCATGGTGTTCCAACTTATTATATCGGTGGCGTTTCTTTCCCTGCGGCATGGGTCCCCTGTTACACTGTGGGGAGCACGCAGCGGCATTTTACACGAAATCTGAGCCAGGTCTAAGCTCGGGGTTGTTTTGTGATCCCGGCCCGCTGCTCTGTTGACCTGATTGGAGACCCCCGTGACCGAATTCCAAGTCGATTTCCGTCGGGCCCGCTTTGTAACCAGCGCCCCGGATATCCACCATCTGCCGCCCGATGAAGGGGTGGAGATCGCCTTTGCCGGCCGTTCCAACGCCGGCAAATCCAGCGCCCTGAATACTCTGACCGACCATAACGGACTGGCTCACACCAGTAAACGTCCGGGCCGGACTCAGTTGATCAACGTGTTCTCCCTTACGGAGGACAAGCGCCTGGTGGATCTGCCAGGGTACGGCTTTGCCAAAGTGCCCCTGGAGATGAAGATCAAGTGGCAGCAAGCTCTGGCTGAATACCTGGAGCACCGTCAGTGCCTTAAGGGATTGGTGGTGCTGATGGACGTTCGCCACCCGCTGAAGGACCTGGACCACAACATGATCCGCTGGGGTG
>CAZWED010000289.1:0-4400 GCA_964632645.1 uncultured Ferrimonas sp.
GGCTTCAGCTACGCCGGTCTGCTGACCGACAAGCTGGTGGTCGGTGGCGATTACCTCTACGCCGACTCGGAAAGCGACACACTGGTCAGCCAGGGCATCAGCGTGCCCTACGACGACTACTACGCCACCAGCCACAGCATCAACTTCTACGGTGACTATGCGTTCTCCGAGAAGATGAGTGCCCGTCTGGATTACATGTATGAGCGTTACCAGGACAGCGACTACGCCGAAGTGGGCGTCAGCGCGGTTCCGGGTCTGACCACCCTGGGCTACTGGGGTCACAACTACAACGCCCATATGGTGATGTTGTCCTTCAAATACGCCCTGTAACACCACAGGTCGTCAAAAAGCCGCCCATCGGGCGGCTTTTTTTATCCGCGAAACCGCGCGCCAGCAACCCCACCCTTACGCTTTGCTTTTTCGGGGGGGCGGGGGGCATCCGTTGCCGCACGGCCCCCTCACGAATCCCGCTCTGAATAACCAACGTCCCCTTTACGACTCAATTAATTTAAATATATTCCCGATATAGAGTATCAGCCCGATATGACTTCGTATCCAAACCGACTTGGTATTGATATTCGAACATTTTGAATGATTTAAATGCCCACACGTGACTGGCTTCGACTATATTTCCCCACTGTGATTCATTCTCCTTTTTAAGGCTGATTTCGATAATATTATTTGTGGCAATATATTGTGATTACAGTCCCATCATAAATTGCAAATTGCTGCATATACTGTTTTGGCACTTCGAATAAAAAGGAACGTCGACAATGCCAAACAGAAGGCAGATATTAAAAACGCTCGGCACCGGACTGGCGCTCAGCGTCATCCCCTACTCCGCCATTGCGGCAACCGGCACAGGCCAACGATACGGCATGCTCATTGACGTGCGGCGTTGCACCGGTTGCCAGTCCTGTCAGGTTTCCTGCGCCATTGAAAACGGCACGCCCCCGGGCCGCTGTCGCACTGCCGTGAAACGCATGAGCGTCGGCAGCACCAGCAAAAAGTCGCTGATGGTCCCGATGCAGTGCGCTCAGTGCGCCAACCCCACCTGCACTGACGTCTGCCCGGTACAAGCCACTGGCAAACTGGATAACGGCATTGTCTACATCGACCATAACGAGTGCATTGGTTGCCAGATGTGTACGGAGGCCTGCCCCTATGGCGCCCGAATTATTGATGATTCATTTAGTGCCCCTCCGGAGAAATGCAACTTCTGTTACCACCGTCTTGAGCAAGGTTTGCTTCCCGCCTGCGTCGAATCCTGTGTTGGTTCAGCAAGAATTTTTGGTGACCTGAACGATCCCGAAAGTCAAATCACAAAACGCCTCAAAGAAAACACGATTTACACCCTACTCAAAGATAAAAATACCCAGCCCAGTATTTTCTATATCGGGCTGCCAGAAGGTATGGATCAAACAATCATCAATCTGAAAGAAGTTGAGTGGCAACGCTAATGGACAAGACAAGACGTAACCTCCTTAAGGGCAGCGCCGCGCTCGTCGCCGCAGGCACCGTCACCGGCAAAAGCGTTGCCGCCGCCCCGAAAAACATCAGCGGCAATGCACTTCCCCCCGAGTACAAAATCATCAAAGGCCAGCTCATTGAGAATCCCGATGTGAGAATGGGCTTTGCGCGTTGCTGGGGCTGCTACGACAACTGCTCCGTACGGGTGCGCATTGATAAGCACAGCGAAACCGTCCAGCGAGTCTCGGGCAATCCTTACTGCCCCAACAACACCTATCAACCGGAATCCCTCAATACTCCGGTTGAACAGGCCCTGCTGAACCTGGCCAAGTCCGACGGCACCCAGCGCGCTACCACCTGCGGCAGAGGCACGGCCGCCGGCGATGCCGTCACCAGCAAGCAGCGCATTACCCAGGTGTTGAAACGGGTCGGCAAGCGCGGCGAGCAGCGCTGGCAAACCCTCTCCTACGAGCAGGCCCTGACGGAGATCCTCAACGGCGGTGACCTGTTCGGCGAGGGTCATGTCGATGGCCTCGCCGCAATTCATCAGCCAGACAAACTCGCCTGCCCGACGGACCCGCTGTTTGGTCCGGCCTCGAAGCAGTTCCTGATCTCCTACAACAGCGAAGTGCAGATCCGGACCAATCTACTGAAACGCTTTGCCATGCAATACCGCGCTTCGGTTGGCAAAAAGTCGGCCTACTGCGGCGCCCAGCAACGCATCGGCATTCAGCGTGTTTTCAAGTCCGCGGTGTTTGCCGGTGCCGCTCACGCTCACCCGGACATCGATTTCGAAGCCGGGGCGGACGGCTGCAAATTCGGGATCTATCTTGGCACCACCCCTGGCAACTCGGGCAACAGCCTCAATACCCTCGGCGCCCAGCTGGCCAAAGCCCGCACCGAATACGGTTACGAATACGTCTGTGTTGACCCGATACTGCGCAATGCCGCCAATTACGCGACCGGCGGCGAGTGGGTGCCCATCCTGCCCGGGCGGGATACCCCGTTCCTGTTTGGCATGATGCGCCACATCTTCGAAACCGGACGTTACAACAAACGCCACCTTGAAAATGTCAACGAAGAAGCGGCCAGGGCCGATGGCGAACTGCACTACACCAACGCCGCTTACCTGGTGATTCAGTCTGAGGGGCACCCGGCGCAAAACACCTTCCTGCGTAATGAGGCGGGCATTCCTCTGGTGATGTCAGACGGCAGCCTGAAACCGGTCAACGAGGTTCACCACGGCGAGCTGCTGGTGGACACCACCCTCACCGTTAATGGCGAACAGGTTAAGGTGATCAGCGCCCTGGCACTGTTGCGACAGGAAGCGCTCAGGACCGAAATGGCGGAATACGCCAGGCAAACCGGCATCCCGGAGGAGACCATCCGCGCCATCGCCACCAAGTTCACCAGTGTCGGCCGCAAGGCGGCCATCATGCTCTCCACCGCGTCCAACAGCGCCGATGGCACCATCACCGGCTGGGCAACCGCCATGTTGAACACCCTGATCGGAAGCCACCACGCCAAGGGCGGCGCTGGTTACTCCTTTGGCCCGGTGGGCGGAATGAGCGGCGTCTACGATCTGGCCAACGTTCCTGGTGGATACGGCAAACAAGACCAGGGCGTTTCCCTTAACCGGGAAGGCAAATACGAACACTCCGCCGAGTACAAAACCAAGCTCAGCCAGGGCAAGAATCCCTACCCCGCCACCGACCCCTGGCCGGAAACCGCGCCGGTAGAGAACACCGCAGAGATGCTGACCAGCCACATCAATGGCCGGCCCTACAAGCTGAAGGCCTTTATGACTTGGCGGGCCAATGTGCTTTACGGCGCATCGGGGCTGCCGGAAGAGGTATACCAGGCCTTTAAATCGCCCCACGGGCCGTTCGGCATTCCGCTGATCATCGGCGTGGTTGACCAGATCAGCACCACCGCCCTGTACGCGGACTATCTGATACCGGACCTGGTGCACCTCGAAGAGGCCGCCATCGATCGGCACTGGGGCAATGAGCGGCGGGGCGTCAGCGCTTCCGGCCACCTGCTGGAACCCAAAACCGTGAAAGCCAAAGATGGCCAGCACGTCTGCATGGAGAAATTCCTGATCGACGTGGCCCTGAAACTCGGCCTCAAGGGCTTTGGTGATCAGGCGGTGCAAAAGCGTGACGGCACCTTTGTGCCGCTGACCTCCGAGCACCAGTGGGCGGCCTACGCGCTGGCCAACTGTGCCAGCAACGTTGCGGACCGGCTTCCCGTGGCCACCGAGCGGGACCTGGCGCTCACCAGCACCCGATTCGCGCTGCGCCATGTCTATCCCCACATCGCCAAAGAGGAGGCGGAACAGGTTGAGCGGCTGATCTCACGGGGCGGCTACTACGACGAGAGCCCGCGCTACGATGGCGACTTCCAGGCCAATCGCCCCAGTCTCTGCCTGAACGTATACAACGAAGGGCTGACCAGGAGCATCGATTGCTACTCGGGTAAACACCGCGCGGGCATTCCAACTTACCGCCCCAACACCTTCTACAACGGTGACGCCTGGAGCCAGCACTGGCCCGAAAGCGAATACCCGGTGTTGATGAGCTCGTATAAGTCGACGTTCCGCAGCCCCTGGTCCGTCTCCTATGACCGAACCGTGGAGTTCAGTCCCACCAACTACGTCTACATGCACCAAAAGACCGGCGCGAAACTCGGCCTGAAAGACAACGACAGCGTCATCGTCGAGTCAGCCATCCAGCGTCCGGCCAAGGGCATCCTGAAGCTGGTGGACGACATGGTCGAGGGCGCAATTTCGATCGCCACGGGCTTTGGCCACGTGGCCTATGGCGCCTCTGACATCCGGATTGATGACCAGATCATTGCGGGCGATGAACGACGGGGAGCCGGTGTGTCGGTGAACCCGATCATCCCCAACGACCCCACGAGAAATGGCC
>CAZWED010000290.1:0-4395 GCA_964632645.1 uncultured Ferrimonas sp.
AACAGGCCCAGCCAGAAGCTGATTTTCTCAACCCAATACCCCATCCGAACTTCGCTCCTTACCGCATCACGGAGACCACCGAAGTACGACAACTTTCGGTAGTTCAAGGTGTAGTACAGGTTGCGTGAGAGCACCAAGATGCCACCCCGCTTTCCGCAAGGCGTTGGTTTGGACGCCCTCCCTCTGACCGGCCTGACAGAGCGGGATTTTCGCCACTTCCGGCTGTAAGCGCTGACGCATTCGGCGTAAAATCTCGCTTCGTTTTCCGTAACCGGCCTCCCAGTGCGCGTAATCCTGCTGTTTCTCCTGTTGCTTAGTGGCTGTGCCCAGACACCCGCCCCCGTTGAACCCGCCTCCGGCCAATCCGCGTCGGCGACAGGAGTCCAGCGTCATCTGCAACAGCAATACGACGCCTGGGCCGGGGTGCCCTATCGCCTCGGCGGACAAAGCAAGCGGGGGGTGGACTGTTCGGCGCTGGTGCAGTTGACCTATCGGGAGCGCTTTCAGATCGCCCTTCCCCGGGCCACCGACGCGCAATCCGCGGCAGGGGTGCCGGTTCGACGCGATGCCCTCAAACCCGGTGATCTGGTGTTCTTTAAAACCGGAAAACGCACCCGACATGTGGGCATGATGCTGGACGACAAACGCTTTCTTCATGCCTCAACCCAACGGGGCGTCATGGTCTCGCGATTGGACAACCCCTACTGGGCCGCCCATTACTGGCAAGCGCGTCGGGTGATGTAAGCCACTACACTCAGTGGCATGACCCCGGCCCATCCCCGCTTTCTGACCGACGCCATGCTGATTCGTCTGGCACGATGGCTGCGCGCGCTGGGTTACGACACGCGGGACATACCCGATGCCAACGACGCCGAACTGGTTGCCCTGGCAAACCGGGAAGCGCGATGGCTGCTCACCCGCGATGGTGCCCTGCTGCGGGAGTTACGGCCTCACTCCGGGCTCTACATCGCCAGTCAGCGTCCTCTCGAACAGCTCGGCCAGGTGTTGCACCATTTCCGGCTGAGGCCCGTCCAACTTGCCTTCAGCCGTTGCATGCTCTGTAACCGGTCGCTGCAACCGCTTGGCGAGGAATCGGTTATGCCCGACTACGCCAGCCACCTCACGGATCAGCACCGCATGAGGTGCCCTAACTGCCAGCGCATCTACTGGTATGGCGCCCACGCCAAACGGATGACCCGAACCCTGCAAGCTGCCGGCCTGCTGCCCGTGGCCGGCCCGTCCGACCAAAACAGCTGACCCGCTGCCCGGCAGCAGCCTGCCCCTAAGCGGCCCTCCGCAAGCGTCAAAAAAAGCCGGCCTCCCGGCCGGCTTGTTCATGTGGCAACGTCCTACAGGCTGGCGCGCCATTTCTGATTGTCGCCGTCGTGGTGACGGTAGAGGATCACTGCTGCCCCGGCGCCCTCCCCTGAGGCGTCCAGCACCTTATCGCCTGCCATGCGGGCATTGAACACCTTACCGGCCTTATCGAAGGCTTGCTCCGGCGCGCTGCGATCGCAGGCCGCCAGCGCCAGAGGCTGGCCGTCCACGGTGTTGCCATTGGGAATGCTGAGGCAGAGATCCCCCGGCAAATCGCTCTTTAGGCTGCCAATGATGGGATCGAAATACCACTTCTGTCCGGTCCGGTTGTCACAAGCCTGAAGGGTGATGGCCGCACCACTCCCCCCGTTGGACGGTGCACTCATGCACAACCCCGCCCGGTTATCCCGCAAACTGACCCAGCGGTGGATCGTCATCTCCGGGCGCAGCAACCATTGCTGGTTGGCTTTGCCGTGAAGGCCCCACTGCCCCACCTCGGCATCATTGCCGGTGCCGTAGGCGTCGGCGACGATGTTGGGATCATGCGCACTGCGGACAAAGCGGCCGTCGTAATCCCAGCGCAGGTTGTCACTGTCGACGCATTCCCACACCACCACCTCACCGCCGTTGTAGGCTTGTCCCCGGTTATCGAGGCACAGCGCGCGGTTCGCTTTGTTCTGGAACTGGCGCGCGTTCTCGTCGTAGAACCAGCGTTGATCCCAGGCGTTCTTCTCGCAGTCGTACAGGATGACGTTGGTGCCGTTGGTCATCTCCGAGCCGTTGCCGGGGATGTCCATACAGCACCCCGATGCCCGATTGACGATGCGCACAAAGGTCGGCAACGGATTGACGTACTGCGGGTCGGTGCTGGCTTCGGCCCGCTCCCACATCTGCAGATAGGCTTCGGCGGAGTTCATCACCGCCTCGTACACCGCACCGCCCTGCTGCTGTCGCACATCCTCCAGGTGATCCGCCAGCATGCCGTAATGGGCCATGCCGTCCCGGTTAACGTCGAACACCCGGTTGCCGGAGCGCTGGCGATCGAACGTCAGGCCAAACTCGCTGGTAAAGGGGTAGCGCAGCGGGTCCAGATCCGCGTCGGCCCTCGGGCCGGCCTGGCCGCCCAGTCCGCTCATGTCGGTGCCGAGGCCCACGCCGGGCAGGTAGGGGGTTTGGGCGATCACCGCCAAATACTGCTGGATCGGCCCCCCCACCGAGTTGGCGTTGCTGTTGTACGGTGCAGCAAAGCCCCCGGCCCGGAGCAGGCGGACGGTATTGGGGTGCAAGCCGTCGCTGCCGCCATTCATCCAGCTGTGAGAGGTGATGACACCGCTGTAACCGCGGGCCTCGACAATGTCCATCACCTCGGTCGCGGTGTGGGCGGACATGTGGTCCAGTTCGATCAGCATCCCCAGATCGATCATCCGGTTCACCAGGTACACCCCTTTCTCGCTCAATCCCCGCTTATTGCAGTGCTCAATGCTCTCGTCATATTGCGGATTGAGGCCCACCCCATCGAGGATATCCTTCAGCACCGGCACCTCGCCGATAAGCGGGAAGCCGGAGGTGAAGCGGTTACCGCGGGTGTGATCATCACAGGCTTCGGTCTCAAAGAAGTGGCCGGTGCTCAGCACCTGCCCCAGGTTGATAAAACCATCCTCAACGCGGGAGCCCGCCAGCTGGTTATCGAACTTGTGGGTGGGGAACAGCACCCGGACCCCCGCCTGATGCACCGCCTGCAACTGGGCCTCTACCTGCCGGCGGTTGCACTCGTCCTTCGCCCCGCAATTGAACAGCTCCGATGCTTCAATGCCCATCAGCACCGCCAGCTTTCCGTCGGCGATCACCGCCCGCGCCTCCTGCGGCGAGCGCACCAGGCGGAAAAAGCCCTTGCCCGGCCCGCCGGACTGCACATCAATGTATTCCTGGATCTCCTTCAGCCGCCGGATCTGCAGGAAGATGCTGTCCATGGTGTTGCAGCTGTTGGGGTTCACCCAACTGGCCGGATTGATGGTCGCCTGGGCATTACAGAGCACTTCATTCTCGACCAGGTGGGTCACCATCAACCGCAAGCCCCCTGCCCACGCCCGCTCCATCCACTTGTAGTAGTACCCGCTGTGGGTGAGCTGCACATGATTGGGCCAGAAGGGAAAATCGGGCCAGCCCCGGGTGTCGTAGCGGTAGTTGGCATCACCAAAGGCGTACAGATTACCGACCAGATCCAGTGAACCCTGAGGGCCGTGTATCGATTCGCTGTCGCCCAGTGCGTGGGTGACGCCCCAACGATGGAACGGCTTACCGTGCATCAGTTTGCCGCCCATAAATTCGTAGGAGGTGATGTGGGTGTGGGGATCCGCAAGCCCACGGACGGGCTGTCCCGCCTGGCCCTTCAGGACAGCCACGTCCCCCTCGACATTGACCTCAACCTCGGGAAACGGCGTGCAATCCGTCTGTGCCACCAGGGAGAAGGTCGCTTCGGAATCGTTGTCATTGGGGTTAAGCAGGTCAAAGAAGTAGAGCCCGCCCCCGCCATAGTTGTGGCGCAGTTGGCGGTTCAGCCCGATGCCATGAAACCGGTACTGCACCGAGGCACCGACATCCGCGCTGATCCGCCACTCCGCGTACTCTCCGGGGTAACGGCCCGCACTGACTTCGGCCGGCAGATGGCTGGCAAAATAACGCCCGTCCCGGTCCGTCAGCATAAAGTGTTGAGCCCGGGTGGGTTTGAAGTAAAAGTGGGACGCCGCCTCAATGCCAATCGCGTCAAAGCGATAGCTCAGGCCATCATCGACCGTGCCACCCTGATGAAAGCGTCGCAGGTAGTGGCCATTGGTGGGAGATTGAATGGCGTAACAGCCCTGGGCCAACTGATCCACGACCGCCTCCGACTCCGCCAGGGCGGGAAAAGCGGTGATCAATGGCAGGGCAGCCAGCGTCAGGCGGGCGCATAGAGTGCGGCCCTTTGGTGGCGTAATGCCGTGAGCAGAAAGAACCATAATGATCGTCCATCAAGTAAGGTTGCTGTATGGGTGTACGCAACTGCTGACTTCTGCGGCGTTCAGGTATAGGTCAGTCAAA
>CAZWED010000291.1:0-4393 GCA_964632645.1 uncultured Ferrimonas sp.
GCGCGCCATCCAGGCCGAAAAGCGTCGTCAACACAACGCTAGCCGTCGTTCCATGATGCGCACCTTCACCAAGAAAGTTGTAGCTGCTATCGCCACTGGCGATAAAGCTGCCGCTACCGAAGCGTTCAACGCCGCCCAGCCGATCCTGGACCGCATGGCCACCAAAGGCCTGATCCACAAGAACAAGGCAGCTCGCACCAAGAGCCGCCTGGCTGCGCAAATCAAAGCCCTGTAATAGGTCTTTTGATGCGGACAAAAACCGGCTTAGGCCGGTTTTTTTGTGCCCATCTGACAGCGCGACACCTTTTTGTTACTCTGACGCCTTCATGGTTACAGCATAACAATAACAAGGATACGGATGTTACGCGCACTCTCACTTCTGGCCGCCAGCCTGATGGTCGGCAGTCCCCTCGCCCAACCCTTTGACACCCAAGTGCTTCAGCACAGCGATGCCCTGCGTCAGCACGCCCAGCAAAGCGATGCCGCCTGGCAGGTGCTGGAATCCCTGACCACCGAGGTTGGCCCCCGTCTGGCGGGCACCGAAGCTGATGCCCGCGCCGTGGCCTGGGCCAAGGCCCATTTCGAGGCAATGGGCTTTGATGCGGTTCGCCTGGAGCCGGTCACCGTTCCCCACTGGGAGCGGGGCTTCGCCGACGCCAAGGTCACCCTGCCCTTCCCTCAACCCCTGGTGATCACCGCACTGGGGAACTCCGTGGCCACCCCGCAAGGTGGTATTGAGGCGCCAATTGTCCGCTTTGCGACCCTGGCCGACCTGCAGGCCGCCGAGCCGGAGCAGGTAAAAGGCAAGCTGGTGTTCATCGACCACAAGATGGAGCGTTTCAAAGACGGCCGTGGTTACGGCCCGGTGGTGAAAGCCCGCGGCATCGGTGCTGTGGAAGCCGCCAGGAAGGGAGCGGTCGGTTTGCTGCTGCGCAGTGTCAGCACCAGCAGTCATCGATTCGCTCACACCGGCGTCATGCGATACGTGGACGATGTCGCCCGCATTCCGGCGGCCGCCATCTCCCCACCGGACGCCGACCAGCTCACCCGCATGCTGGCACGCCAGAGCGACATCCGCGTCAAGCTGGAGCTGGACGCCATGGATAAAGGCCAGAGCACCAGCTACAACGTCATCGGCGAAATCCGCGGCAGCAGCAAGCCGGATGAGATTGTCCTGATTGGCGCCCACCTGGATTCCTGGGATGAAGGCACCGGTGCCCTGGATGACGGCGCCGGCGTCGCCATCGTGACCGCCGCCGCACAGCACATCATGGCCCTTGAGCAGCGCCCGCAACGCACCATTCGCGTGGTGCTCTACGCCGCAGAAGAGATTGGCCTTATCGGCGCCAAAGCCTATCGCGACCAGCATCAGGATAACCTCGACAGCCACTACATCGCGGCGGAAGCGGATTTCGGTGCCGGCCCCATCTACCGCCTGGACAGCCGGGTCAACGAGGCCGCTCGTCCAGCCATGGAAGCGCTGGTGGAACAGCTGAAACCGCTGGGGGTCACGCTCGGCCACAATGAAAGCTGGGGCGGTCCCGACGTTTCCGTGCTGCCGCCCCTGGGCGTACCGGTTGCGGGCCTGAACATGGATGGCAGCGACTACTTCGATTACCACCACACGCCGGATGACACCCTGGACAAGGTGAAGCCCGAGTCCCTGAAGCAGAGCACCACGGTCTACACCCTGTTTGCCTGGCTGATGGCCAATGCCAGCACTGAGCTGCGCCCCATCCCCCCCACCGGGGAGTGATAAAAAAGGCCCGCGTCAGCGGGCCTTTTTTATTGGTGATAGGGTACGTCATCGGGCCTGTGGGGGCATCGTCACTCCGGTGCGTCAAAACCGGTAACCGTTAACTCCACCCGACGGTTATGCGCTCGGCCTTCAGCGGTGTCATTGCTCGCCAATGGTGCCGTTTCGCCTTCGCCACAAGCTTCCAGTTGCCCGGGATCCACCCCGGCCTGTATCAACACATCCACCACCGCCTGGGCGCGCCTTTTCGACAGCCACAGGTTGTACGATTCCGGACCGGAAGCGTCGGTATGGCCCACCACTTTCGCCCTGGCCTTAGGGTGCGCCAGCAGGATTTGAATGATCCGCTGCAATTGCACCGCGTCCTGGTCGCGGAAAATGGAGGAGTTGAGCGCAAATTCCGGCCGGTACGTTTCCGACGCCAGCACCACGGTCTGCGTGGCGGGCTTTGCCGATTCCGCAGGCGCGCTGACCACCGGTGCGACGGCCTTGGGTTGCACGGCTCTGGGTTGCAACGCTCCGGGCTTTACTGCACTGGCTTTGGGGTGTCGGCCAAAGGTGTAAGACAGCCCGAGCAGAAAGGTATGGCTGTCGTATTTTCCGGTATGAAACTGACCAATGGCATCAATGTACTGGTAGCCGGCAGAGAGCTGAAGCTGCGGAGTCAGATGATAGCTGGCTCCCACTTCGCTCAGCGGTGAGAAGGCAGATGCGGTAAGCGCTTCAACCCCCCGGCTTTGCTTCTCCATCTCCCAATAGGCGGCACCAAGGCGACCATAAAACGACACGTTATCGCGCCAATACGCGTCGTAGCGCACGGCACTTTCAACCAGCCGGGTCTGAATCTCAACCCCGGTAAAATCCGCCGCCAGCGCATCGTGATATTGATAACCCAGTTCCCAGCGCCAGGCTTTGGAGAACCGTAAGCCGCCAAAGGCGCCGACGACGGCACCGGTGGGATTGTCATCGGGATAGTGTTGGTCGGTGCCGATCTGAAAACCCCCTTTAAGACCAACCATGGCCTGAGGGTATATCGGCGGCTCCTTATCCGCAGCCGCGTGGGCTGTCAGAAACAACGATGGCAGTATGATCAGGAATGCGGTAACCGGAGACCGAACCTGTCGGATAGTGAAACGGGTGACCGGATAAGCCGCTGAGTGTGCGTGCCACGCCTTGCCAATGGCAAATACCATGTGCCCTCCCTGGGACGCTTATAATGAATGCGTTTTGAGCACAATCTGAGTACAAAGCTGGCGGGATATCGAGCACTTCCAAGTCAAGTGAGGCACGTCAGGGGAGTCGGATCAGAAGTGAAGCAATGTGAGGGGAATACGCCTTCATCCCGGCACGAGACACCAAAGCCTTAACCTCTGTTTTAATTCATAATTTTATTCGGCATTTCAGATTTCAGCCTGCAATCACTGGCCGCTTCGGGCCATTCGCTCAGGAACCGTAAGAATGCCCTCTCCTAAAATCCTGAGTAAACCGATAACGCCGTGACAATCGCTCCCGGGAGATCCCCGTTTATCGACAGCCACATCCCCTTTTGCGATGGGACAAAGGATGTCGGACAGTCAGAGAGGGGCGGTGTCGGGCACAAAAAAAGCCCGCGTATGCGGGCCTTTCTGAAACGTGCCGCTTACTGCGGTTCGTCCCGCAAGAACACCAGGGTGTCGGCGGAAGAGTCAGCCGCGCTGAACCGGTAACCGGCGTAATCAAAGGCTTCCAGATCTTTCGGCTGAGTCGGCCGCCGCTCAATCAGGAAGCGGGCCATCAGGCCGCGGGCTTTCTTGGCGTAAAAGCTGATGATCTTGTATTGGCCATTCTTCCGGTCTTTGAACACCGGAGTGATCACCTGGGCATTCAGCGCCTTGGTTTTAACCGACTTGAAGTACTCATTGGAGGCCAGGTTGACCAGTACGCTGTCACCCTGCTGCTCCAGCGCCTCGTTAAGGGCGTCGGTGATGTGATGCCCCCAGAAGGCGTAGAGGTCTTTCCCTCGGGCATTCGCCAGCTTGGTGCCCATCTCCAGGCGGTAGGGCTGGATAAGATCCAGGGGACGCAGGAGCCCGTACAGACCGGACAAAATACGAAGGTGTCTCTGGGCATACTCAAGTTGACCTGCATCCAGAGAGGTCGCTTCCAGTCCGGTGTAGACGTCGCCGTTAAAGGCCAACACCGCTTGTTTGGCGTTATCCGGGCTGAACGGCGGTTGCCAGTCAGCAAACCGGGCGGCGTTGAGACCTGCCAGTTTATCGGACAGCTTCATCAGCGACGCCAGATCGGCCGGCGTCAGGGTTCGACAGCTCTCCATCAAACACTCTGCGTGGTCCAGCATCTGCGGCTGGCTGTGCGCCTCCAGGTGGGGGGGCGTTTCGAAATCCAGGTTTTTCGCCGGTGAAATTACCGCCAGCATCGTCAACTCCTTGGGCCATGAACTCAGGCGTGAGGGCCACTATAACAACGCCCCAGACACAAAAAAACCACGCCTTGCGGCGTGGTTTTCGATTGCGGCTATCGGGTCATCAGCGACCGCTGGTCGGCTCGCTCTCGTTGTCCGCGGTCCAGGTGTCACACACCAGGCGGTCGCGGATCACCGGGAAGGCATTGGCATCAAACTCCGGCACCTTGCCCGCT
>CAZWED010000292.1:0-4369 GCA_964632645.1 uncultured Ferrimonas sp.
CACTACTACCTCAGCACCAGCCTGTGGGAGCTGGAGCTGGTGGAACGGCAGCTGGAAAAGCAGGGATTGAGTCCAGCCCAGATCCACGTTCACAGCCGCCATCCGACCCTGCTGCGCCGGTTGCGGCTGCTGCCCGTCTCCTCCTTGATCCTCTACGATCTGCTCTACTACGCCTGGCGCGGCCTGCAACTGGGTGCCACGCTGGCAATGACCCTGCTGGCTCTGGCGTTCTGGTGGGGGGTGGGGGATCTCGGCTGGGTGCCGATCTGGATGTTTGCCGCGCTGGTTCTGGGCTTCTGCACCTGGGAAGGCGGCCTTATCGGCCTGCAGCACCCCCACCACCGCATCGACAGCTTCGACAAGGCGATCGCACAGGGGATGCACCTGATGATGGTGGATGTGGCGCCGGGCCAGCAGGACTCGCTGCAGGCGGTCATCGCCCGCCACCCCGCCCTGATGGCGCAAGGCACGGCCGAGGGCGTCCCCCTGCCGCTGCTGAGTTTCCAGCAGCGGGTCATGCAGTGGCGGCAACGACCGGGACGCTGATTCTCTCCTGAGCGCCCGGCACGGCTGTTTTTCAACGCCGCCCCAATCGGGGCGGCGTTTTCTGGCGGAACGTTCCGAGCCGGTCAGCCTGCCCGTTGCCGGGAATGCGACTCAGGCGTTCTCAGGTGTCGACAAAGAAGTGCGCCAGCCGGTTAAAGAAGGTGTATTCGCTCTCCAGTGCCATGATCGCCACCAGCACCAGGATCGCCAGCGGCGGCAGCAGGATGGCGTAGATCAAGGCCAGACGCTCCCACATCATGTGCATAAACACGCTGATGATCAGGCCCGCCTTAAGCATCATAAAGAGCAGGATCAGGCCCCAGCGCAGGAACCCCTGCAGGTGGAGGTAATCCACCATGTAGGAGAGCCCGGACAGCACAAAGAGCAGGAACCAGATTTTAAAGTAGAGCCCCAGGGGATGTTGTTGCTGTGTCTGTTCCATGCCGGCTCCTTACCACAAATAGAAGAAGGCGAAGATAAAGACCCAAACCAGGTCCACGAAGTGCCAGTACAGTCCCACCGTTTCCACGATGCCGTAGTCGCCGCTGGCCTCATAATCGCCGCGCCCGACTTTGCGCGCATACAGAATCAGTAACAGCACCCCCACCGACACGTGCAGGCCGTGAAAACCGGTGATCATAAAGAACGATGCGCCAAACTGGGCCGCCCCCATCGGGTTGCCCCAGGGGCGCACCCCCTCCTCGATCAGCTTGGTCCACTCAAAGGCCTGCATCCCGACGAAGCTCGCCCCCAAGATGGCGGTGGCCCACATCAGCATCGCGGCGGTTTTGCGATCCCGCCGGTAGCCGTAGTTCACTGCCAGCGCCATGGTGCCGCTGGAGGTGATGAGGATAAAAGTCATGATGGCGATCAGCACCAGGGGGATCGAGTGGCCGGCAATGGTCAGCGCAAACACCTCGGTGGTCAGCGGCCAGGCTTCAACGGCAGAGATCCTTGCGGTCATGTAGCCCACCAGGAAGGTGCCGAAGATGAAGGTGTCGCTGAGCAGGAAGATCCACATCATCGCCTTGCCCCAGGGCACCTTGAAGGTTTCCTGGTCATGACTCCAGTCCGCCACCACGGTGGACCAGCCGCGCTCTTGCTGTTGCATTGTCCGCTCCTTAGGGCACCTCAATCGGCTGCACACCACAGAGTGCCGCCAACGCCCGATAGGTTTCCGGCGTGCTGGTCAGCAGGGCAAAGAGCACCAGCCACAGTCCCAGCAGGAAATGCCAGTACTGCGCCAACAGGCCCAGTCTGGCAACCGCATCCCTGCCCTGCCCGCGCCAGAGGCCCGGCAGGAGTCGTCCCCAGATCGCCAGCCCCACCCCGAGGTGGGCGCCGTGCAATCCGGTTAAAAGGTAGAAGAAGCTGGCCGCCGGGGTGCTGCTGACCCCGTAGCCCCGCTGGGAAAACAGCGACCACACCTGCCACTGCCCCAGCAGAAACGCCAGCGCGGCCAGGCCGGACAGCAGCAGGCTGCCCCGCAACAGGATCGCCGCGTTGGCCCGGCCACTGACCACCGCCATATGGAGCAGCACGGAACTCATCACCAGAAAGACGGTGTTGCGCCACAATGGCACCGGGTCGAACAGCGGCTGCCAGGGGGCTTCGGTGAGGGGCTGCCAGTCCCCTACCTGGGAACGGATGATCATCGCCAGAAAGAACAGCAAAAACAGCGACGAGATCACCGCAAACATCAGGTGAACCCCGGTGCGCAACGGGTTTTGAGGACGGTCGGGGGTCACCGCCCCGCCAGGGGTCAGCCAGGGTTTTTCGGTCAGGGCGCTCATGAGCCGGCCTCCTGCGGTCGCTCGGTGGGTCCGGCGGCGGCCGCCTTATCGGCGTCGGTCAGCCCCCAATCACTGGTTTGGGGCAAAAAGTCCTCCGGCGCCCCGGGCACGCTGTAGTCGTAGGCCCAACGGTACACCACCGGCAGCGCCGGGCCCCAGTTGCCGTGGCCGGGCGGCGTATGGGGGGTTTGCCACTCAAGGCTTGCCGCACCCCAGGGGTTGGGGCCGGAGGCCCGTCCACGGAAGTAGCTCCAGGCCAGGTTAAACAGGAACAGCAACTGGCTGAAGCCGACGATCAACGCCGCCACGCTGATAAACGCGTTGAGTCCGGCGGCTTCCGGCGGGATGAAGTCGTAATTCTCAAAGTTGTAGTAACGACGGGGCATCCCCAGCACCCCGGCGTAGTGCATCGGAAAGAAGATCGCCCAGGTCCCCAGGAAGGTGATCCAGAAATGCAGTTTGCCCAGGGTGTCGTTCAGCATCCGGCCCGTCACCTTGGGATACCAGTGGTAGATCCCGGCGAAGATCACCATGATCGGCGCCACGCCCATCACCATATGGAAATGGGCCACCACGAAGTAGGTGTCCGACAGCGGCAGGTCCACCACCACGTTGCCCAGGAACAGGCCGGTCATCCCGCCAAAGACGAAAGTCAGGATAAAGGAGAGGGCAAACAGCATCGGCACATTCAGCCGGATGTTGCCGCGCCAGAGCGTCAGCACCCAGTTGTAGACCTTGATGGCGGTCGGCACGGCGATCACCAGGGTCGACACCGCAAAGAAGAAACCGAAATAGGGGTTCATCCCGGACACGTACATGTGGTGCGCCCAGACGACAAAGCTGAGCCCGCCAATGATCACGATGGCCCACACCATCTGGCGGTAGCCAAAGATGTTCTTGCGCGCGTGGGTGCTGATGAGGTCGGAAACGATGCCAAACGCCGGCAGTGCCACGATGTACACCTCGGGATGGCCGAAGAACCAGAACAGGTGCTGGAACAGGATGGGGCTGCCTCCGCCGTAATCCATCTGCTGACCCATCGACACGATGGCGGGCATAAAGAAGCTGGTGCCCAGCAGTTTGTCGAACAGCATCATGATGGCGCTGACAAACAGGGCCGGAAAGGCCAGCAGGGCCAGCACGGTGGCGGTCATGATCCCCCAGACGGTCAACGGCATCCGCATCAGTGACATGCCGCGGGTTCGGGCCTGGAGTACCGTGGTGACGTAGTTCAGGCCTCCCATGGTGGCCGCGGCAATGAAGATCGCCAGGGACACCAGCATCAGCACGATGCCGCCATCCACCCCGGGCGTGCCGGGTAGGATCGCCTGAGGTGGATAGAGGGTCCAGCCCGCGCCGGAGGGGCCGCCGGTCACAAAGAAGCTGGCCAGCAACACCACCACCGCCAGAAAATAGAACCAGAAGCTGAGCATATTGAGGAAGGGGAACACCATGTCCCGGGCCCCTACCATCAGGGGGATGAGGTAGTTGCCAAAGCCCCCCAGAAACAGGGCGGTAAGAAGGTACACCACCATGATCATGCCGTGCATGGTGACCATCTGGTAATAGTTGCCCGGCTCAATAAAATCGAAGGTGCCGGGAAAGCCCAGTTGCAAACGCATCAGGCCGGATAGCACCAGGGCCACCAGACCAATGGCGATGGCGGTCAGGGTGTATTGAATGGCGATCACCTTGTGATCCTGGCTGAATACGTAGGTTTGCCAGAATCCCAGCTCGTGATGCTCGTGTGAGTCCTGCTGTGTGGTCATGCGACCCCCTCCCGGCCTCGCTTACGGCGTAAGGCTTTTAATGGTCTGGATCAGGTCCAGGATCTCCGCTTCGGACAGGCTGACCACCGGCATCACCGGCGGGTAGCCTTCCACCACTTCGGCGCCCGGCTCAACAATGGCGCGACGCAGGTAGGCGTCGTCCGCCACCACCTGCGTGCCGTCGACCAGCGTTCGCTCACTGTCCGCCAGCCCGACCCAGGTCGGGCCAACCAGTTTCTGGCCATCCACGCTGTGACAGGC
>CAZWED010000293.1:0-4262 GCA_964632645.1 uncultured Ferrimonas sp.
CTCATTCAGGGCCGCTTCTCCGGCCAGCACCCGGGTAGGCACTTTGCCTGCCAACGCCTGCTCAAGGCGCTTGGCCGCCGCCGGGTCCACCATCACGGCGTACGCGGGGACCAGCTCCCGGCACAAGGCTGCCATCGCTTCGGCGCTGCTGTGGGCACAGAGCGCGTAGGCACGATACCGATCCGGATGACGACGGACCACATCCAGGGTGCTGGTTCCGATGGAACCGGTTGCGCCCATTACCGCCAGGTTTTGCATGAAATCAGATCCCGAAATAGAGATAGAGCAGAGCGAATACCGGCATCGCGGCGGTCACGCTGTCGATGCGATCCAGCACACCGCCGTGTCCCGGCAACAGACGACCGCTGTCCTTGATGTCAGCGGCACGCTTGAACATGCTTTCGGTGAGGTCGCCCAGGGCGGAGGCCAGGCCGGTCACGAGCGCCAGGATCAGCGCGGTGGAGAGGCTGAGGGCTGGCACCAGATAGGCCCCCAGGGCGCCCAGCAGGGCACAGACGGCCATGCCGCCCAACAGGCCTTCGCGGGTTTTTCCCGGGCTTACCCGGGGGATCAGTTTGTTCTTGCCGATCGCCTTACCCACAAAGTAGGCGCCGGTATCCGCCCCCCAGACCAGCAGCAGGACAGCCAGCACAAGGTGGGCACCCTGCATGCCTTCCAGGCCGGGCCAGCTTTTCAGCACCACCAGCCCGACAAAGCAGGGCAGCAGCGTCAATTGGCCAAACAGGGACTTTAGCCAGGCGGAGCGGTGCCACCAGCGGGCGCTGCGGGGATAGCTCAACACCAGAGCCAGCGCCGCCACCCACCAGAGGCCACCGGCCAGAAGCACACCGTGAGCCAGGGGATGAAGTTGAGAGCCGTTCCACAGCAGTTCCTGCGGCACCAACGCCATCAGCGCCGCCAGCAACAGCGCCACCGCCACGGCGTACGCTCCTTTAATCAGCGGGTCACCCGGTCGGATCAGGGCACCCCATTCGCGGGCCGCCAGAACGATGACGACCGCCACTGCCAGCGCAAATGCGGGCAGAGGCAGCATGAAAATCCCGGCCAGGGCCAAAGGCAGCAGACACAGGGCGGTCAGGACACGTTGCTTAAGCAAAAAAACCTCTTTTTTTCTTTTTTAGTTATCGCCTGATCGAAGTGTAGAGGGCAGACACACCCTTTACTCTACGGACGCTACCTGGGCGCTGGTCAGGCCGAAGCGCCGTTGACGGCACGCAAAGGCATCCAACGCCTCTTGCAGAGCGTCTTCGCCAAAATCGGGCCAGAGCGCGTCAGAGAAAAACAGTTCGCTGTAGGCGCACTGCCAGAGCAGAAAATTGCTGATCCGCTGCTCGCCACCGGTGCGGATAAGCAGATCCACATCCGGCTGGTCAGACAGCGATGTGAAGCGATCCAGCATCGCCTCATCAATGTCACCGGGCGCAATCTCGCCCTGCACCGCCAGATCAGCCAGTTTGCGGGCGGCGTTAACCACATCCCAGCGGCCACCGTAATTGGCCGCGATGTTCAGCACCATCCCGCGGCATTCCGCGGTATCCGCTTCCGCCTGACGGATGCGGGCTTGCAGCTTGTCGTCAAAGCCGCTGACATCGCCGATGATCTTCAGCCGCACGTCGTTGCGTTTGAGCAGTTTGGCTTCGCGACGCAGCACTATGGTGAACAGTCGCATCAGCAGCTTCACTTCCCCTTCGGGACGACGCCAGTTCTCGCTGGAGAAGGCAAACAGGGTCAGGGATTCCACTTCGTGCTGACGGCAAAGAGCGACGACATTGCGGACCGACTTAACGCCCGCACGGTGCCCCATGACTCTGGGCTGCCCCTGAGCCTCGGCCCAACGACCATTGCCATCCATGATGATGGCGATGTGTTTCGGCGTAGAAACGGCGTTCGCCGGAAGGTCGGATTGGGTCATTCAGTGGAACTTCCTGATAGGGTTAAAAACACAAACGCCGCGTAGTATACCCCTACACGGCGTTTTATCTCTAGGGACGATGGGGCCCGCTTAGACTTCCATCAACTCTTTTTCTTTGTCAGCCAGGATGCCGTCGATCTGTTTAACGTACTGATCGGTCAGCTTTTGGATGTCATCCTCAGCGCGACGGGCGTCGTCTTCGCTGATCTCTTTGTCCTTCTCCAGCGCCTTAATGTCGCTGTTGGCGTCACGACGGATGTTGCGGATGGCAACGCGGCCGTGTTCCGCTTCGGCGCGAACCACTTTCACCAGGTCACGACGACGCTCTTCGGTCAGCGGCGGCAGCGGGATGCGGATCATGGTACCGGCAGAGTTCGGGTTCAGACCCAGATCGGAGGCCATGATCGCTTTCTCTACGGCCTGGATCATGCTCTTGTCGAACACGGTCACCGCCAGGGTGCGAGAATCTTCAGTGGTAACGTTACCCACCTGCTTCAGGGGGGTATCAACGCCGTAATAGGACACCATGATGCTGTCCAGCAGGCTGGGGTGGGCGCGACCGGTGCGCACCTTGCTCATTTGAGTTTGGGTGGCTTCCACGCTCTTGACCATGCGGTCTTTGGCGTCTTTCTTGATGTCGTTAATCACGTTGTACGTCCTATTTGAAGCAGATTAATCCAGATCGCAGATCACGGTGCCAATGCTGTCGCCCATGACCACGCGGCGCAGGGCACCGGGCTCGTTCATATTAAACACCATGATCGGCAAGTGGTGATCCCGGGCCAGGGTAAAGGCCGCCAGGTCCATCACTTTTAATTCTTTTTCCAGTACTTCCTGGTAGCTGAGCTTATCATATTTTGTCGCATCGGGGTTTTTCACCGGGTCATCGGTGTAAACGCCATCCACCTTGGTGCCCTTGAGGACCACATCGGCTTCAATTTCGATACCACGCAGACAGGCTGCAGAGTCGGTGGTGAAGAAGGGGTTGCCGGTTCCGGCACTGAAAATCACCACGCGGCCGGACTTCAGCAGGCTGATCGCTTCGGCCCAGCTGTAGTTGTCACACACCCCATTGAGCGGGATGGCCGACATCAGACGGGCATTCACATAAGCACGGTGCAGGGCATCGCGCATGGCCAGACCGTTCATCACGGTGGCCAACATACCCATGTGATCGCCCACCACCCGGTTCATGCCCGCCTTCGCCAGGCCTTCACCGCGGAACAGGTTACCACCCCCGATCACCAAACCGACTTGCACGCCGAGCTCAACCAGCTCTTTGATCTCCTGGGCCATCCGGTCCAGGACCTTGGGATCGATGCCGAACCCCTCTTCGCCCATCAGGGCTTCACCACTGAGTTTCAGCAGAATACGACGGTATGCAGGTTTTGGATTGGTGCTCATTGACTGTTTTCCTGATGCTAAAAGACCGCAGCGGATGCTGCGGTCTGATCGTGATTAAGAAGTGTGTCCTTAGGACTTGGCGGCAGCAACCTGAGCGGCTACTTCTGCAGCGAAATCCACGTCTTCTTTCTCGATACCTTCACCCACTTCCAGGCGAACGAAGTTGATCACCTTGGCACCTTTCTGCTCCAGCAGTTTGCCAACGGTGATGGACGGGTCCTTAACGAAAGCCTGACCGGTCAGAGACACTTCGCCGGTGAACTTGCGCATACGGCCTTCCACCATCTTCTCAGCGATCTCTTTCGGCTTGCCAGAGTTCATGGCCAGTTCAACCTGGATCTCACGCTCTTTGGCAACCACTTCTTCGGATACGTCTTCCGGAGTCACGAACTGCGGGCTGCAAGCGGCAACGTGCATAGCAACGTCTTTGGCCAGCTCGTCATCGCCACCTTCCAGAACGGCTACAACACCGATCTTACGACCGTGGATGTAGGCACCCAGGTTGGAACCTTCAACGATTTCTACACGACGAACCGCCATGTTTTCACCGATTTTGGCAACCAGCTCAGCGCGAACGGTGTCAACGTCGGAATCGTTCATCGGCGCAGAACGCAGCGCGTCGATGTCGGTGATCTTGCCAGCCAGAGCGATCTCGGCAACGCCGTTAGCCAGGGCCTGGAAGGATTTGTCCATGGCAACGAAGTCAGTTTCACAGTTGACTTCAACCATTGCAGCAACACCGTTCTCTTGCTTGATTACGATGGTACCTTCGGCGGCAACACGGCCCGCTTTCTTAGCGGCTTTGGCCAGACCGGACTTGCGCATGTTCTCGATGGCCAGCTCGATATCGCCGTTGGTTTCTACCAGGGCTTTTTTACAATCCATCATGCCGGCGCCAGTGCGCTCGCGCAGCTCTTTTACCAGG
>CAZWED010000294.1:0-4256 GCA_964632645.1 uncultured Ferrimonas sp.
TGCCGGGGGCGATGGCGTTGGCGTCGCCGCCCACCACGCCAAAGGCGTTGGGGACGCCGGGCTTGGCGGAAAAGTCATCCATCTCGTTGTTGAGCAGGAAACCGGCCCCCTCCACCACCACGCCGGAGCCGAACTCCAGGTTCAGGGTGGTGGTGTTGGACACCGCGTTGCCCCAGCGGTCCACCACCGAGTAGTGCGTGGTCTGGTGGGACTCCAGCCCCGGTTTGATCGACGGCGTGGGGGAGAGGGCATCGGCGCGGATCCCTTCTGCCCGTGAAGCCAGGTAGTCCGGGTTGAGCAGGCGATCCACCGGCACCGGATGAAAATCGGGATCCCCCAGGTACTCGGCGCGGTCGGCGAACACTCGCTTCTCAATTTCGGCCACCAGATGCACGTAGCGGGCGTCATTCACATCAAGGCCGGCAAAGTCCGTCTGGCGGGCCTCCTTGAGGGCCAGCAACTGGGCCAGGGCAATGCCACCGGAACTGGGCGGCGGCGCGGTGATCAGGGTGCGCCCCCGCCAGGGGAAACGGATTGGCTGGCGCCAGATAGCCCGGTAGCTGGCCAGGTCATCCAGGCTGATCAGCCCGCCGGTTTGCGCCATCTGGGCCACCAGATGCTTTGCGGTTTGTCCCCGGTAGAAGTCGTCCGGACCCTGTGCGGCGAGGCGTTTCAGAGTGGCGGCCAGCACCGTCTGGCGAAACGGCCTGTCCGGACTCATCTGGCCGAAGTGGCGGGCGAAGTTGGTGCGCTCGGCAAAGTGGCGGAGCGCGTCCTGCTGCAGGGCGAACAGGTCCGGCCCCGGAATGAAGCCCTCCTCCGCCAATTGAATCGCCGGGGCCAGGAGAGCGGCCCAGGGCAGTTGGCCAAAGCGCTGGTGCGCCTGCCACAGGCCCATCACCGAGCCCGGGACGCCCACCGCTTTGCTGCCCACCAGACTGAGGTCGGGCACCACCTCTCCCTGTTCATCCAGATAGAGGTCCCGGTGGGCCCTGGCGGGCGCGGTTTCACGGTAATCGAGGAAATAGGGCTGGCCGTCGAACCAGAGCGTCATAAAGCCGCCCCCGCCGAGGTTGCCCGCTTCCGGGTAGGTGACGGCCAGGGTAAAGGCGGTAGCCACCGCCGCATCCACGGCATTGCCCCCCTGGGCCAGAATGGCGGCGCCGGTTTCGGCGGCGTAGCGGTCCGGTGCGGCAATGGCGCCCTGTCCGGCGGAAGCGGGCAGGGCGAAACACAGGGCAATCAGTATCAACAGGCTTCGTGCCAACATGGCGTAACCCTCTCCTTGGGATAACAACCCCCTAAGGTAAAAGGCTTATCCGGCCATGAAAAGGCACGAAAGGGAGGAAATCTCCCCGTCAGCAGAACACCCTGCTGTTGCGGTGGGGCGTCAGAGCCATTCGCTCATCACCACGTGGGTCACGATCTTGGTGACGGCGGGGATCGCTTCGATGCTTTCCCGGATCTGGTGCAGCCGTTGCATCGATTCGGCCCGAACCAGCACCAGCAGGTCGATCTCGCCGGTGATGCCGTGGCAGTTCAGCACTTCCGGTATCTGCCTCAGCTTGTCCGCCAGGGCTTTGCACTGCTTTTGGCTGTGGCGGATCTCGAAGTAGGCGCTGACCTCCGTACGGACGCTGGGCCGGAGCAACACCCGGTAGCCACGGATGACGCCACTCTGCTCCAGTCGCTTAATCCGCTCAGAAACGGAGGAGCGGGAAAGGTTTACCTGCTGGGCGATGGCGGAGATGGGTTGGCGAGCGTTCTGGCGCAAGGCCGTGATGATCGCCTGGTCAAATTTGTCGAGGTCCTGAGAGTGCATTACTGATGGATCCGGTTGCGTGCGGATGCCGACGATTTGCCGGCGAAAGGCGACGACCTGTTCGCCGCCCAGCGCGTACACTAACGCATCCGTGTTTGATGGCCAAGGAACCGCAATGACCTCCCTAAACCCCTCCATTACCCGCTGGCAAGGCGTCGGCCTGCTGGCGACCGCGCTGTTGGGCACCAGTGTGTTTATCCTGCCCCAGTTGACGGTCTCGATGGCGGGGGCCGGCGCCCTGTGGGCCTGGGGATTGCTGATCCTCGCCATGCTGCCGATCACCCTGGTGTTTGCCCAGCTCGGGCGGCGTTTCCCCAATGCCGGCGGGCCCGCCTACTTTGTGGGCCGGGCCTTCGGTGAGCGGGCCGGCGCCAGTGTCGGGCTGGTGTTCCTGTTTGCCGCACCGGTGGGATTGCCGGCGGCGATGATGATGACCTTTGAGTTCGTTCACAGCCTGGTGCCTCTGGGGCCCACCGCCACTCTGGTGGCCCAGTTGACGGTGCTGGCGATGATGGTGCTGCTGAACCTCAAGGGGGTGCAACTGTCCGGGCGCCTGCAGTTTGCCCTGACCCTGGTGATCCTCGCCGTCATGCTGGGCATTGCCGTGGTGCTGTTTGGCCGCAGTGACGGGGGGCTGGCACCCCTGACCCGGCCCTGGCAGTGGGACCCGATGCTGGCGGCGGCCGGCGTGGCGATCTGGAGTTACCTCGGGGTGGAGGCGATGAGCCATCTGTCGGCGGAGTTTAAGTCGCCGGAGCGGGATTTCGTGCCGGCGATGCTCTGGGCCACCCTGCTGGTGGGCCTGATCTACCTGTGCGGCACCGCGCTTATCCTGCTGCAGCCCGGACAGAGCCGGCTGATGATGGTGGACCTGTTCAATGCCGCGGTCGGGGGCGGCGGCGCCTGGGTGATTGGCCTGCTGGGGATCCTGGCTGGCGTTGCCACCATGAACACCTACCTGAATGCGATGTCCCGGCTGATTTGGAGCCTCAGTCAGCAAGGCTATCTGCCCACGGCGCTGGCGCGGTTAAACCGTTACCGGGTGCCACAGCGGGCGCTGCTCAGCCTGGCCACGGTGCTCGCGGTTTCCCTGCTGCTGGCGCAGTGGGCGGCCCTGGATTTTGACCGCTTGCTGCCTTGGGTGAATGGCTTGTTTGTGGTGATCTACCTGCTCTGCATGGCCGCCGGCTTCCGTCTGTTGTCCCGCCGCTACCGGGCGCTGGCCGTGGCCGGTGGCGCCCTGACCGCGCTGTTGGGGGCGGCGCTGGGGCCAGCCCTGCTTTACGGTGTGGGGGCCATGCTTGTGGTGCTGGCCTGGTTGGCCTGGCTGCAGCGTCGGGCGCCGTCCCGCGCCCGCCAGCGGGTCTGAAGGCCAATCAGTCGGAGAGGTCCGGCTCGAAGAAGCGCCAGATCACCTGGGGAAACGCGCCCTTAAAGGCCTCCTCCACGGCGTTAATCTGTCGGACCAGCGCCTCGGCATCGGGCTGAGGCGTCATCTTGAGTTTGACCGCCACCATGGCGTCGGCACCCAGTTGCAGGGTCAGCAGGTTGAACACCTTCTCCACACCGGGCTGCGACTCCAGAAACGCCACCATCTCCTGCTTGATGCGGGGTTCGACCCCCTGGCCGATGATCAGCGACTTGATCTCAATGCCGATAAAGAGGGCGATCAACACCAGCAGCACGCCGATGCTGATGCTGCCGTAAGCGTCCCATATCGGGTTGCCGGTGATCACCGTCATCATGACGAAGAACAGCGCCAGCACCAGGCCGATGAGCGCCGCCAGGTCTTCGCCGAAAATCACCAGCAGGGCGCTGCTTCGGGTCTCCCGGAACCAGCGCCAGTAGCTGCGGCCATAGCGCTCCTTGGCCACCTCCTGCAGGCAGCCCCGCAACGACAGCCCCTCGGCGATAATGGCAAACACCAGCACCGCAATGGCAATCCAGGCGCTGTTGAGGGGGTGGGGATCCATCAGCTTGTGCCAGCCCTCGTAGAGGGAATAGAGGCCGCCCATACTGAACAGCATGATGGCCACGATAAAGGACCAGAAGTAGATGGTCTTGCCGTAACCCAGCGGGTGTTCCGGTGTGGGGGGGCGTTTCGCGGTTTTCAGCCCCAGCAACAGCAGCAACTGGTTGCCGCTGTCGGCAAAGGAGTGAATCGCTTCCGCCATCATGGAGCCTGAGTGGGTCACCAGCGCGGCCACCAGTTTGGCGATGGCGATGGAGAGGTTGGCGGCTAGGGCATAAAGGATGGAACGTAACGGGTTGGCGGCACTGGCCATAAGCTGTCTCCGTCCAAAACGGGCTTTGCAAGCTTATAGGTCTAGGTGGCATTTCACCTGAAAGCCATCGCCTGATGGCAGAAAAAGCCCGATAATGGCGCAAATTTTCCGAGGTTCGAAACCAAAGCGACTAGATAAATACAAGTGCA
>CAZWED010000295.1:0-3076 GCA_964632645.1 uncultured Ferrimonas sp.
AGCCCGTAATACGCCGCAAAATGCGCCTGTGGCGCACGGAACAGGCTCTGATACGAGAGCGGTGGACTTGGCCGTAGCGTGCGCCTGTGGCGCACGGATCAGGCTCCGATACGAGCCCGGCGGGGTTGGCCGTAGCGTGCGCCTGTGGCGCACGGAACCGGTTCCGATACGAGACCGGCAGGGTTAGCCGTAACCTGTCTCTCCGACTCGGACGCTAAGGTACGCCACCTCTCAACTGGACGGCGGATGCGTGATGAACATCACCTTTTATTGGCCAAACACTGTCCGCCCATCACAAACCTGTACGCAATCTGATGTTCGTGACGGTTTTAGCAGCCTTGGCGGAACCGGACACGTAAGCTGAGACTCCATCGGGTTGAGGTCGCCATTGAGGGCGGCCGTAACTCAAGCCGCTGAGGGCGGCAAAACCAAGAAGGAGTCTGAATGTTCAAGCTTCTCCACACGGCCCTGGTGCTCTTTATGGTCAGCCGGGCCCCCGGCGCCCTGGCAATGCCCCAGACCGGGACAGTCACCAACCTGTCTACCACCGCGTATGTTCAGGCCAACAGCCAGCGCTTCCATCGAGACCTGAAAGATCTCTTCGCCATCGCGCCCAAGCGCACACTGCGCGCCCTCCAGCCCCACACCGATTTCGACAGCCTGTACCGTCAGGCCAACGCCGCCCAGTTTGAACTGGTACAGCTGACCCAGCACGTGGCCTACCTGAGCGACACCGAAGCGGTGCTGCCGGGCGTCAAAAGCCGCGAGCGTGCGCAAGCCAAACTGCAGGGGGAGCTGGATGGCGACGTCTCTCGCCTGACCGACCTCGCCCGGGCCAGCCTGGTGGCGGACGACATCGGTTCGCTGGTGGCAGCTTATGAGCAGCTGGAATCCCAGGTTGAAGTGGTGGCGGTGAAAAACCGCTTTAAGCAGCCGAAAGCCAACGGCTACCGCGACCTCAACCTGCTGGTGCGTCTGCCGCAAAGCGACATGGTGGCGGAGGTGCAGATCCACCTGGCCCCCATTGCGGCTATCAAAAACGGCGCCGAACACGACATCTATGAGCAGATCCAGGTGCTGGAGCGTCGTGCCAAGCAGCACCCCCTTTCCGAACTGGAACAGGCCCGCATGGCACGCCTGTCCCAGCAATCCACCGACCTCTACCTCGGTGCCTGGCACCAGGTACTCAGCGGCGTTCGTCAAACCGCGTAACCCCGGCCTGATTTCCCTTCCCTAACCAACTTTGCCCCGCTCTGCGGGGCTTTTTTTGTGGTTGTTTTGACTGCCTGCGGGGTGCGGGCGCTAAAAGTGGCGCTTAACGTCCACCCGCCACTCCCAGCGGTTCACTTCGGGGTCGTCGGTGATCGGGCGGGCAAAATCCACGTGCACCACATTGCGGCTGCCGGCATGGGACAGGTAAAACCGCAAGCCGACGCCCACGCTTTGCAGGGTGCCATCGGGATTGCCGGGGTAGGGGCTGTCGCCGTAACTGCGGCCAGCGTCATAGAACAGCGCGCCCCCCAGTTCGGCAAACTGGAACAGCGTGATGTCCGGGTAGTAGCGGGTTTCAACGCTGGCCAGCCAGTTCCAGTCGCCATGCTGGTACTGCAGGGGATAACCGCGCAGGCCGGTGTCGCCGCCGAGGGTGACCGGCTGGTCGATGTACTCGTTGTCGGAGCCGTTGAACTCCGCCTTGGCGTAGAATCGCACCGGCTCCGTCAGGCGGTAAAACAACTCATTGCGCCATTGCCCCCGCAATCGCACATCACCGTCGTCACGCTCTTCCAGCTCACCGGCCAGCCGGGTCAGCCACAGCAGGCGGTCGGTAAGCTCACCGCCGAACGCCAGATGACCGTCGCTGGTGAATCCGCCAATCTGGGTGTCCCAGCCCAGACGCAGGGCGGCATCAAAACCCAGGTTGATGTCCTCAAAGGTGTTGATCAGGAAGACGTTGGTGCGTTTGGTGTACTGGTCCTGGTACAGGCTAAGGCGGAACCAGCCCGAGAGCTGGTCGCGGTCCTCAGGCAGCAATACCGTGCCCTCAATGGGGCGGAACTGGGTTTCATCCCGGGTGAAACCGACCTGATAGCGCCAGACGGCGTCGTCCTGCTCGCCGGCAGACCAGCCGAACCAGGCGTCATACTGCAGCGTATCGCGGGCAAACTCGTTGACCTGGCCATTGCCCTGGCGCAGCGTGTCATCCCGCTTTTCGTCATTGAAGGCGACGCCCCAGGCGTTGCGGCTGTCTTTGGCGACGAAAGGGTGGGCGAGGGCAAACGCCACCTGGCGACCGTCATCGGTGTCCGCCAGGGTCAGCGCCAGCTTGAGGTTCTGCTTGAGAAACAGCGGCGTTTTCACTTCCAGCACATAGCCGGTGCGCTCGTAGTCGCTGAAATAGAGCAACTCGGTGTCGATGCCCAGACCAAGGAAGTTGCTGTCCTTGATGCCGAAGGAGCCGGCATTTTCACCCCCCTCACGGGAAAAGCTGATGGTGGGCAGCAAAGACCAGGTGTCCCAGGTCTGCACTTCGATGGTGCGCTCGCCCTCGGGCGTGATCCGCTCGTTAACGCTGGCGTCCCTCAGGTACGTTCGGGCGCGCAGGTGGCGCTCCAGTTCATAGAGGTCATCCACGTCCTCCTCACAGGGGGTGAACCCGACAACTTCGTTCTCCAGGGTGACGGGACGGGTGGTGATGTGGATCTGGTTGGCAAAGCGGTGAACCCAGGTGAAGCCGGGCAGGGTGGGGTCAAACACGTTGTGAGTGATGAACTGGTAATGGGGGTCCAGGCCGCAGGTTTCGATCAGCAGCTCGGTCTTCGCCGGTTCCGCCTTTCCCGGCAGACTCAACAGCGCCCACACCAACACAATGCTCGTTGTACGAACCCTCACACCACTCCCCCAAAAAGTGCAGCCCCAGACTCGTCGGACTCAGGGCTTATCTCATAAGAATAGAAAACCGCCGAAAAAGCGAACAGAAATCCGACGCTTCCCATCGGGTCAGCCGCCACATGGCCGATTTGAGCTTCAATCAGCGCGCAAGGGTTGGCCGTAGCGTGCGCCTGTGGCGCACGGTCCG
>CAZWED010000295.1:3176-4256 GCA_964632645.1 uncultured Ferrimonas sp.
TTCGGCTTCAATCAGCGCGCAAGGGTTGGCCGTAGCGTGCGCCTGTGGCGCACGGCCCGATGGTGAAAAGGGGGAAATAAAAAAGGCCCGCAGGATGCGGGCCGTAAATTGGCTTATGCCAAGCGAGCAAAGAAAACGCCGTATGGCGGAAAGGCGAGCACGTTGCCTTCGCTTTGCGCATCACGGAGACCGTGACCCGACAATACGGTATGAGCGGAACCGAGTTGCTCAATGTCGAGGGAGACGGGCGAATCGCCCAGGTTAAATC
This sequence comes from uncultured Ferrimonas sp., assembly GCA_964632645.1. Lineage (GTDB taxonomy): Bacteria > Pseudomonadota > Gammaproteobacteria > Enterobacterales > Shewanellaceae > Ferrimonas. The sequence continues at coordinate 3,445 of CAZWED010000295.1, forward strand.
CGCACAGCAGACGTTCGCCGTCCTGTTCGCGGACAAACAGCAGCACCGGCTCAGGGGCATCCATAAAGCGGATGCTGCCTCCCGTGAGGGCCGGCTGGGTCTTACGCCAGGTCATAAACTGGCGGAAGCTGTTGAGCACCGAATCCGCCGCACGCTCCTGCTGGGAAACGGCGCGGGCACGGTGACTGTCGGGTACCGGCAGCCAGGGCGCGGCATCGGAGAAACCGGCGTGCTCGCCTTCCGGTTGCCAGGGCATCGGCGTCCGGCAGCCGTCACGGCCCTTAAAGTTGGGCCAGAAGGCGATGCCGTAGGGGTCCTGCAACTGCTCAAACGGGATGTCCGCTTCCGGCAGGCCCAACTCTTCTCCCTGATAGAGGCAGACGCTGCCGCGCAGGCTGCACACCATCGCCGTCAGCATCTTGCACTGCTCGTCACTCGGTTCGCCCTGGGACCAGCGGGTCGCCACGCGCACCACGTCGTGGTTGCTGACCGACCAGCAGGGCCAGCCCTCGGACACCCGCGCTTCCAGCGTTTCCACGGTAGAGCGGATGTAACCGGCGCTGTAGTCGTTGGTCAGCAGCTCAAAGCTGTAGCCCATGTGCAGGCGACCGTCCTGGGTGTACTCCGCCATAGTGGCGAGGGAGTCTTCGGACGAGATCTCACCCAGCGCGGCGGTGCCCGGGTAGCGGTCCATCAGGGCGCGCAGGCGCTCCAGAAAGCCCAGGTTTTCCGATTGGGTGTTGTTGTAGTAGTGGTACTGGAAGGCGTAGGGGTTGTCTTCCGAGAACCCGCGACCCTGACGCGTCTCCACC
>CAZWED010000296.1:0-4256 GCA_964632645.1 uncultured Ferrimonas sp.
GGAAGGGAAAGAGGTGCTGGGTATGCGCCTGACCTGGAACAAGCGCTACATCACCCTGGCGCCAGTAGCCACCGTGCTGGGTCTGGCCTTCAAACTGCGCGACCCCGACGGCCTGCTGGGCGGTGAAGAAGAGATCGGCATCACCTGTGCCCTGATCCCCACCAACATGCCCGGCGTGGAGATTGGCCGTCGTCACTTCCCGCTGAACAACATGTTCCAGAACGGCCCGACCCGCGGTAAAGACGTGTTCGTGCCCATGGACTTCATCATCGGTGGCCCGAAGATGGCTGGCCAGGGCTGGCGCATGCTGGTTGAGTGCCTCTCTGTCGGTCGTGGCATCACCCTGCCCTCCAACTCCGCGGGTGGTGTGAAAACCATCGCTGGCGCCACCGGTGCCTACGCCCGCATCCGTCGTCAGTTCAAGCTGCCGATCGGTAAGATGGAAGGCATCGAAGAGCCGATGGCCCGCATCGGCGGCAACGCCTACCTGATGGACGGGGTTACCACCCTGACCACCACCGGCCTGAACCTGGGTGAAAAGCCCTCGGTGATCTCCGCCATCGTTAAGATGCACCTGACCGATCGCATGCAGAAATGCCTGATCGACGCCATGGACATCCACGGCGGTAAAGGGGTTTGCCTGGGTCCGGACAACTACCTCGGCCGCGGCTACCAGGGCGCGCCCATCGCCATCACCGTAGAGGGGGCCAACATCCTGACCCGCTCCATGATCATCTACGGTCAGGGCGCCATTCGCTGCCACCCGTACGTGCTCAAGGAGATGACCGCGGCCTTTGATAAGGACCAGCGCAAAGCGTTGTCCGAGTTTGATGCCGCAGTATGGGGCCACGTTGGCTTCGTCTTCAGCAACCTGATGCGCAGCATCTGGTTCGGCCTGACCGGCGCGCGCTTCTCCGCCAGCCCCTTCAGCGACCAGACCAAGCGCTACTACCAGCAGATGAACCGCTTCAGTGCCAACCTGGCCCTGCTGTCTGACCTGTCCATGGGACTGCTGGGCGGCAGCCTGAAGCGCAAAGAGCGGATCTCCGCCCGTCTGGGTGACCTGCTGAGCCAGCTCTATCTCTCCTCTGCGGCCCTCAAGCGTTATCACGATGAAGGCCGTCAGGTGGAAGACCTGCCGCTGCTGCAGTGGGGTGTGGAAGACAGCCTGCACAAACTGCAGACCAGTCTGGATGAGCTGCTGGACAACTTCCCGGCGTTCGGTGGCCTGCTGAAAGTGCTGCTGTTCCCCTTCGGCAAGCCGATCAAGCGTCCCTCCGACAAGCTGGACCACAAAGTGGCACGCCTGCTCCAGACCCCGTCTGCAGCCCGTAGCCGCCTGATCGCCGGCCAGTGGCTGGAGCCGCACCACAACAACGCTCTGGGTACCCTGGAGCAGACGCTGGAGCGCATCCTGGCCGTCGAGCCGCTGTACGACAAAGTCTGCAAAGCCGCCGGTAAGAAGCTGCCCTTCATGTTCCTTGACCGCATCGCGGAACAGGGCCTGGAGCTGGGCGTACTGACCGAGCAGGAAGCCGAGCAGATGCGTGTGGCTGAAGCGGGTCGCCTCAAGGCCATCAACGTCAGTGACTTTGACCCGGAAGAGCTGAAAGCCCAGCGTCCGGCGGCCAAGTCGAGCACACATCAGGCCGCATAAGGCTTAGCGAGAAAAAGGCCGGTTTTTAACCGGCCTTTTTTTGATCTGGTTCACAGTGGGCAGTACCGCTGTGCGCGAACTCCATCACGACATCCGCCCGTTTTCTAACAACGTTCGCGATATTAACACCTGATCAACACCTGGCAGTGAAATTATGTCAACGTGTGCCCGTGCGCATGGAGTTTGCCACGGGAGAACAGCACGATGAACCAACACGAATCATTGATAAATAACACGTTTTCTGCAAAAGCTTCCAACTTCACCCTGGCTGAACAGATCGTCTCAGTCACCCAGATTGCTCACAAAATTGTGATGCTTTCTGACCTCCTGGGCCCCTGTCCGCGTCCGACGGATCACCAGGATGCCCTTCTCGCCTGGCAAGAGGGTCGCTACCTGATCCGACTGCTGCGCCAGAGCCGCCAAATCCAGATGGCCTGCACCGCGGTGCCGGAACTTCGGGTTGTTATTGAGCAGTTCCAGCAGGCCGAACTGACCGTGCCGGTCGAGCTGCTCTCCCACTTTCACGCCCCCGCCTACCTGCAGGAAGCCCAGGCCCGCCTGCTGTCGCTTATCGACGCCTAAAAAAAAACGCCCCGGAGCCAAACTCCGGGGCGTTTTTTGTTCACCGATACCCGCCTCAATATTCGACCCGAACCACCACGCGACGGTTGAGATCCCGTCCCTGAGTCGTGCGGTTGCTGGCGATGTGGCGCTGCTCGCCGTGTGCCGTGGCGAAAATGCGGCTTTCCTCGATGCCCGCTTTCACCAGATAACTCTTCAGCGTATTGGCCTGCTGCTCAGTGATCGCCTTGTTGGTGGCTTTGGAGCGGTGGCTGTCGGTATAGGTGTCGGTCAGCACCAGCTCCACGGCCGGGTCCAGCTGAAGATACTGAATGATCTGCTCGACCCGGCGACGGGATTCCCGGGTCAGCTCCCCGTCTTTCTCCTGGTAATGCAGCACCGAAAAGGCGATGTCTTCATAACTGAAGGGCAGCAGGGTGTCGAGGCATTTCACAAAGGCGCGGTAGCTGGGGCCAAAGTTGGCGGCCGACAACCCCACCGCCACCTGATCGGGACTGTACCAATCCTGGTAGAAGAACGTCGGTTGCATCCCCTGCTCCAGCTCGGTCAGCATCAACCAGGCCTCCTGCTTGGGCAACTCGCCGTTAAAGTGTCGGTAATAGGTTAACTCGCCAATCTCCCGCGGCGGCACACCCGGGCGCCAGGCCGGCGCCACCGAACGCACCCAGGCTTCGGTGGTCACATCCGGCTTACGCCGCATCTGCAGGGTGAAATTGAGGTTCAGCTGCTTGCTGGCACGGCTGATGAATACCGCCTTGCCGTAACTCGGGATCTCATGGGTCAACACGCATTGCAGCGGGGACGCCTGTTCCAGCTCCCACAGCGACCCCTCAATGGGCGCCACATAGTTGCGGATCCCACCCTGAGCAGCCGTACTCATCAGCAGCATCAATAAAGCTGTCCAGCGCATCGTTCCCAATCCCCCGTTACCGTTCTGCCCTTCTGTATCGGCGGCATGGCAGGAGGCTTTAGCTCAGAGAAACACCAATCGGTTATGCCGTGCCATTTCAATCACCATATCGGTTTGCGATAATGGCCGGCCTTGCGAATCAGCCAGATTGTTTTATGACCAACCAGAACAGCGCCCATCTTCTCAGCAACCGTTTCCGGGGCTACTACCCGGTCGTTATTGACGTGGAAACCGCCGGTTTCAACGCCCAGACCGATGCCCTGCTGGAGATCGCGGCGGTCACCCTCAAGATGGATGACGAAGGTTGGCTGAAACCGGACCAGACCATCCACTTCCACGTTGCCCCCTTTGAAGGGGCGAACCTGGAGCCCGCCGCGCTGGAGTTCAACGGCATCACCGACCCCTACAGCGCCCTGCGCGGTGCGGTATCGGAGCGGGAAGCGTTGTCAGAGATCTTCAAAATGGTGCGCAAAGGGCAAAAGGCGGCCGGATGCAACCGCTCCATCATCGTCGCCCACAACGCCACCTTTGATCAGAGCTTTGTCAACGCCGCCGCCGAACGCACCAAGCTGAAGCGGGTGCCGTTCCACCCCTTCGGCACCTTCGACACGGCCGCCCTGTCCGGCCTTGCCCTGGGGCAGACCGTGCTGGCCAAAGCGTGTCGGGCCGCGGGTATCGCCTTCGACAATAAAGAAGCGCACTCCGCCCTGTACGACACCCAACGCACCGCCGAGCTGTTCTGTTACATCGTGAACCGCTGGAAAGCGCTGGGTGGCTGGCCCCTGCCCGTGGCGGAATAAGCGAAAAAGCGAAGGCGACCCAAGGGTCGCCTTTTGTTTGTCGGCACATCAGAACAGGCACAAAAAAGGCGACCTTTCGGTCGCCTTTTTCACAGAGTGGGCTTACAGGCCTTCTGCGTGCTCAGCCAGGAAGCGGGCTACGCCGTCCGGAGAAGCGTTCATGCCTTGCTTACCTTTTTCCCACTGAGCCGGGCACACTTCGCCGTGCTCTTCGTGGAACTGCAGCGCGTCAACCATGTGCAGCATTTCGTCGATGTTACGACCCAGCGGCAGATCGTTAACAACCTGGTGACGAACGATGCCGTTT
>CAZWED010000297.1:0-4245 GCA_964632645.1 uncultured Ferrimonas sp.
CGCCTTTCTAGACGAGATATTCAAAGCCAGTCCCGCCATCCTCAACACCCTGCTCACCGTGGTGAACGAAAAGGTGTACCGCAACGGCAACCAGGAGATTAAGGTGCCGATGCGTCTGCTGATCACCGCCTCCAACGAACTGCCGGACGGGGACTCCAGCCTGGAGCCGCTGTATGACCGGATGCTGCTGCGGGTGTACGCCGACAAAGTGGCGGAAAAAGGCCACTTCCAGGCGATGATCAACGACACCTCCGACGTCTACGGTGACCCGGTGCCGGAAGGGCTGAAGATCACCGAGGAGGAGTACGAGCGCTGGCAGCAGGAGGTGAAACACGTCACCCTGCCGGAATCGGTGTTTGAGAAGCTGTACCAGCTCAAGATGCTGGTGGATGAACGTCAGGAAGCGAACCCGGAACTGGACCTCTACATCTCCGACCGTCGCTGGAAGAAGTCCGTGTCCCTGCTGCGCGCCTCCGCTTACTACAACGGCCGGATGACGGTATCGCCGACCGACCTGCTGATCCTGCGCAACTGCCTGTGGCGCGACATGGCGACCCGGGAGCGGATCCAGGGCGTGATGAGCGAGTACGCCCGGGAAGTGGCGTTTGAGCAGGGGGAAACCCAGCGCCAGATCCTGTTCCTGCAGGGGGAGTTGGCCCGCCTTGAGCGCTCCCGCGCCGAGGGGCTGTCCCCCGCGCTGAAACGCTCCAGCGGCCTGCGCGGCGAGCGGGTGGAACTGAACCTGGAGGAAGCCGTTACCGAAAATCGGGCCGGCGTGGGCGCCATGGTGACCCTGTTGCCCCTGATCCCCTGCGGGGCGGTCAGCCAGGAGGTGGAGGAGGACCTGATCCGCATCCGGGTGGCCGCCGCCGAACTGCAAAAGCGGGTGGCCGCCGGCGAGGGCACCGTGCCGGTGTTCATCAACGATCTGGAGCGCCACTCCTACCACGTTCAGCTGGGGCTTGATGGCGACCAGCGCCTGATCGTCAAGGACGTGGCCGGGGCCGAGATCCCGCTGGCGGTACTGGGGCCGTGGCCGGTCAGCCGCGACACCCGTGACGGCTGGGACCAGACCCTGGCCCGCATCGTCAGCGAAACCAGAGCGCTGGCGCAGGAAGCGCGGATCAACCGCAACAATTTCAACGCCACCATGCCGCACAACTTTATCGACACCGACCTGACCGACATGGTGACCGAGAGCCTGGACGCCCTGGCCGAACAGCTGGCCTCGCTGGAGCAATCCATCGAACGGGCCCAGGCCCTGGGGGCGCGGATCCAGGCCGCCTACCATGGCATTTGACAGCGAACGCGCCCGTCAGGACCCCGCCCAACAGCAGGCCCTGAAGACGATGCTGGGCCGGGTGATGGCCCGGCAGCAGCAGGCGATCGTGCAGCAGGTGCGGCGCGAGCGCCGGCTCGACCATGAGGGGCTGAACCACGCGCTGGAGCGGGAAGTGGCCCAGTGGGGGGATCGTCTGCTGTCGGTGCTGAGCCACCAGAGCCTGTCGACGGACGCCCGTCGGGAGATCACCCTGCTGGAGCGTTGCCGCGGGCTGGAACCGACGGAGCTGGAGGAAGCCCTGCCGGCGTTGCGCCTGCAGCTTAAGGGCAACTCGCCGATGGAGGGGGTGCTGCGGACCTTGTCAGAGAAGCTGCCGCTGATGCCACCCTCGGCGCTGAGTGCCGCCCACGACACCCTGATCGCCGACTGGGAACAAAGCCTGGAACAGCGTCATCTGGCGGAACAGCTGGCGCTGCTGGATGACCAGCGGGCGGAACTGCTGGCGGATCTCTACCGCCGTCTGGAAGGGGCTGAGGACCTGAGTCGGCTGATACCGGTGGAGCACCCCTCGGAAGTGGGACGACTCTGGGACATGGCCGACGTGGCGCTGTCCCGGCACCAGATGAAGGGGCTCAGCCAGCTGGCGGATTTTCTCGGTAAGCAGCCGGAGATCCAGCGTCTGGCGGCCCAGATCGGCAAGATGGCCAAGGCCTCCAACCGTGGCCCGCTCAAGCGGGTCAAAGAGAAGGCGATCGCCATCGAGGAGCGGGAGAGCCCGCTGCCGGAGGAGGTGGTCGGGGTGCAACAGGGTAAGGACCTGGGGCGCCTGCTGGCGGTGGCCACCTCCCTGCTCTCCAGCGAAGAGCTGGAGCTGCTGTTCTTCAAGCAGATGATCGACGCCCAGCTGCTGATCTACCAGATGAAGGGCAAGAGCCCGCAGCAGGGTCAGGTGAAGCCGGTGTTTCGCCATCGGCGGGCCGACATTGAGGACAACGGCGGCCCCTTTATTCTCTGCATCGACACCTCCGCCTCCATGGCCGGACAACCGGAGCGCTGTGCCAAGGCACTGGCCCTGGCGTTGATGCGCGAAGCGGTAAAGGGGGATAGGGACTGCCGGGTGATGATCTTCTCTACCGCGGTCACCGAGTTTGACCTGCTGGGGGGACAGGGGCTGAGCCAGGCCCGGGATTTTCTCGGTTACCGGTTTCATGGTGGCACCGACATCAGCCGCTGCATCGAGCACGCCTGCGATGCCCTCAACCTGGTGCCGTTCGCCAACGCCGACGTGGTGGTGGTGTCCGACTTTATTGCGCCCCGCTTGAAGGGGGAGGCGCTGGCCTCCCTGGAAGCGGCGCAGCATCGGGGCAACCGCTTCCACGCCGTGGCGCTGTCGCGGGAGGGCAACGCCGCGTTGCTCAACCAGATGAACCACCGCTGGCCGATGGAAACCTCGATCTGGGGACGGGTCAAAGCGAAAAAAGGCTAAAACCCTTACCGTTGTGGTGGAATCGGCTGGAGCGGCGTCACGTTGCTGGGGCATAATGTGCCCCTTATCCCCATTGTTTGCGTCCAGGTAGTAGAGGAGCGCCCATGTCTTGCCACCGCATTGATGAACTGTTGGAGTTGCTGGAGCCGGTCTGGCAGAAGCACCAGGATCTGAACCTGACCCAGATGCTGGCCAAGCTGGCCGAAGAGGCGGGCTTTACGGGGCCGCTGGCGGCGCTGACCGACGATGTGCTGATCTACCATCTGAAGATGAAAGAGACCGGCGAAGGCAAGATGATCCCCGGCATTGCCAAGGATTACGTCGAAGACTTCGACTGGAAAAACGCCATTCTCAAGGCCCGCGGTTTCGACGACGACGAACGCTGAGCCCGACGAAAAAAGCCCCCGCTTCTGCGGGGGCTTTTTTTCGACTTCAGAATTTTTTGGGGGCGAAGCCGGTGACCTGCTCCAGCCCCATCTCCCGGCCCAGGGCCGTCATCGGGTGGACCACCACCAGACCCCGTACCGACTTCTTCAGCTTGCCCAGGTCCGCCTGCTCGGCTTTGGTCAGCGCGCGGTGGAAGGGCAGGGACTTCACTTTGCTGCCCTGCTGACTGACCTGGCGGTTCAGGGTGGTTTTGACGCTCTCAATGCGCTTGTTCAGGGCGGCAATCTCTTCATTGAACTGGTCGATCACCGGCTGGTCACCACGACGGTGGGCGGCGTCCAGTTTGCGCTTGGCGCCATTGAGTTTGTTGTTGAGCTGATGCAGCTCCTGCTTGAGTTTCATCGGGATCCTTAGCGTGGCCGTCGGCCGGGGAAAAGCGTATGGGGCCAAGTATACCACCGCTCGGGGCGCGGTCGGACGTCCTTTGCCAGGAGGCGATGCCCCCGCAGCGGCCAACAGGATGTCAGCCGAAGCGGGGGAGGGGCCGGACTCAGGCGTTGAGGGCCTGTTCCAGGTCCGCCAGGATGTCATCGATGTGCTCAATGCCGACGGAGAGGCGGATCATCTCGGGGGAGACACCGGCCTGCTTCTGCTCCGCCTCGGTCAGCTGGCGGTGGGTGGTGGAGGCGGGGTGGCACGCCAGCGACTTGGCGTCGCCGATGTTGACCAGCCGCTTGAAGATCTTAAGGGCGTCGTAGAAGCGCACCCCGGCTTCGTATCCCGCTTTCAGGCCAAAAGAGAGGATGCCGGAGGGTTTGCCGCCGGTGTATTTCTCCGCCAGCGGGAAGTAGGGGGAATCGGGCAGGCCGGCGTAGCTGACCCAGCTCACCTTGTCGTGGCCTTGCAGGTATTCCGCCACTTTGCGGGCGTTTTCGGTGTGCCGCTCCATCCGCAGCGACAGGGTTTCCAGCCCCTGCAGCAGCATAAAGGCGTTCATCGGCGAGAGGGCGGAGCCGGTGTTGCGCAGCGGCACGGTGCGGGCCCGGCCAATGAAGGCCGCATTGCCGAACGCCTCGGTGTAGACCACGCC
>CAZWED010000298.1:0-4222 GCA_964632645.1 uncultured Ferrimonas sp.
CGCCCATGAGTGGTCTAAGGATGCGGCGGGCGACGCCGATGACGAGGACGTCAAAGTGGTTCGCGATGCGGTGGGCAACGTCCTGCAGGACGGCGACACCGTTACCGTCATCAAGGATCTGAAGGTGAAAGGTTCCTCCACCGTGGTTAAGGTGGGCACCAAGGTGAAAAACATCCGCCTGGTGGATGGCGATCACGACATCGACTGCAAGGTACCGGGCATTGGCCCGATGGGCCTGAAGTCCCAGTTCGTTAAGAAAGCGGACTGAGTCCCGCTTTCAAAGAGGCCGCCCCCCGGGGCGGCTTTTTTTATGCCGCTTTTCGGAGCCAATATGGCCCAGTCGTCTGCCGAATATTCGAGGTTGTATTCCACTGCCGGATGGGGATGAAAAATATTACCTTTAATTATGCGGAAGGTTATGGGTTTCAATGGGCGTTCGCTATTCCTTATTGCATATCGAAGGAATATAAAGTTTCGATTTGTGCTTTTTCAGTAAGATTTGTCACAAGGTTGCCTGGTCAGGTCAGTGAGCTGGGTCACGTACGTATTTTCATTGTCTCAAGTTATAAATTTCGCGATGTGAAAGTTAGGTGATGCCTCAAAATTTTAAGGGAATGTTTATTTTGCCCCAGCAATAATGTGATCTGTGTTTCGGTGCGGAAAGGGGACATTGCGCATTATTCTGCTCAATTCAATGTGTGAAGCAGGATCAGGCCCATGAAACTCGACCAACTCAGCTACAGCCAGTTGAAAGTGCTGATGGCGGTCTATCGGCACGGACAGGGCCACCAGGCAGCCAATGAACTGGGCATGACCGCCTCATCGGTCAGCCGCACCCTGAAGGGCCTGCGTGACATCTTTAAGGACGCGCTGTTTGTCCGCCGCAGTTGCGGGTTGATCCCCACCGAGAAGACCGAACAGTTGATTCCGCTGGTGAAAAAGCTGGTGGACCAGTACCAGCAGATTGAGCAACACCACTCCGTATTCAGCCCGGAAGACTCCGGTGGCCAGTTCACCATCCTCGCTTACGACGAGTTCGTCTACGCCGTGCAGAAAGTGGTGAATGAGCACATTCTGCCGGAAGCCCCCAACCTGAAATTCGAAATCCGCACCCTGAGCCACGATTGCACCGCAGAAGTGGCCAACGGTGACATCGACTTTATGGTGGTGTACGAGGGCTTTGAGGGTAAGGGGCTGAACTGGGACATGTTCGCCGAAACCGGCGACCTCTACATCCTGGCCAACAGCCAGCACCCCATCCTGCAGGCGGACGTCGACCTGAGCACCCTCAGCCGCTATCCGCTGCTGGAGCTCGACAACTACAACGACCTGACCTGCCCGCTGCTGGTCAACCTGTGTCGGGAGCTGGGGTTTGAGATGGAGGTGGCCGGCTACACCGACAGTGTGGCCACAGCGATGCGCCTGCTGGCCCAATCCAACGCCGTTACCCTGAGCTGCAACCAGTTTACCCGCCAGTTTGTCAACATGATCCAGGGAGTGGATTACGTCCGCCTGCCGGACCATCTCGCCGCCAAGATCCGCGAGTACCGTCGTACCGATCGGGACATTGGCAATTACATCCTCTATGGCGACATCAATAATTCGGCTTCATTTAATTGGGTCAAATCAAAATTGACCTACGGATTAGAAAAGGAGTGGAGGCTCGCTTCACAAAATAATTAAACCCTCTCTTTAACTCGTACCTTTTATATTTTTTGGCTCTGACGCGTGTCAGAGCCAGGGGAACCCTTTAACCAAATTGAGGTGAATGGTGGAATTCTTACTCTTCTGTATCGCTGCCTATGCGGCCTATCTGGTGCTGCAAAAGCCCGAAAAAGAGGGCCTGGCAGACCGCTTGCTCTTTGTCTGCATGGGGCTGAGTTTGTTTATTTGGATCATGATGTCCTGGGGCATTTTGATGCCCATCGGTAACTATTAACGAGGAGCGATCATGCAAGCGCGTGAAGCAATATTTAATAAGCTGGCCTCTTTCGCCTCAGTGGTCATCATGGCCCTGCCGGTGGGAATTGCCTGCTTTATTTTCGGTTTCCTGATGAAGGACAACCCCTGCGCCTTCTGCTGGCAGGAACGCACCGCCATGATCCTGGTGGCCCTGACGGCCCTGTACATCGTGCGTTATGGACTCAAGCCCAAGTATGTCGGGGCACTGGTCTGGCTCGGCATTTACGGTGCCTGGATGGCCTCGGTGCACACCTCCATCAACCTGGGCAGTGACATCGGCCAGGGCTTCTCCGTGAAAATCATGGGTGCCCACACCTACACCTGGGCGCTGCTGGTGTTCATTGTGGTGCTGGTCGTCGTGGCGGCCCTGATGATGTTCCTGGGTAACCGTTTCCCCGGCAAACCGGAGCGTACACCGGGCAACCCCGCCCTGGTGAAAGTGGTGGCGTCGGTCTTCCTGTTCGTCATCTCCGGCAACATCGTGCAGGCCTTTACCCAGACCGGTCCGCCGCCGTTCGTGGGTCAGGACAGCCCCGGCCGCGTCTCCTTCAATCCCAAATTCATGAGCTGGGAGCTGGACCACTGGCCGACTTATGCGCCGGACGCCCGTGGCGCCTATGCCATCAGCGATCCCGACTTCGACCAGGTGGCAGCCACCACTCCCATGTTTGACGGCGCCACCGTCCCGGTCGCCAACAAACAGACGCTGCCTGCAGCCATCCGTGGCCGCATCACCGGCATCGACTACGAACCGGTTCACCAGCAGTACGCCGTGGTCACCAGCGACATGTGGGTGTACATCCTGGACAAAAACCTGAACCGCATCCTGGCGCAAGCCAACATCGACGGCATGTACATGCTGCACATCAGTCCGCTGGTGGGCGTGGCCTTCACCTCCTCCGATGAACTGGTGGTGCTGGGTGACAACAAAGCGTTCGCCAAGCTGGTGCTGCAAGCCGACCAGACCTGGGAAGTGAACTACCGCCGCTTCAACGAAAGCACCGCTGGCATCGGGGAAAGTGAGCGCGGCCAGTTTGCCACCGTGCGCGCCAAGCTGAGCTACGCCTCTGCTTTCGGTTACGACAAGGCGGCCGAGCAGCTGGTCAGCATCACCGCTGTCAACGAGCGGGGTGACAACCTGGTGGCTTCCCGCTTTGCCCTGGAAGACATGACCCTGAGTGCCGAAGCCCCGATGAACCTGGGCAGCCTGCAGGGACGCTGGATGGACAACCTGCCGATGGTGACCGGCCTGGCCATTGAGGGCGACCACAGCTACGTCCTCAGCGGCTCCGGCTCCGAGATCCTGGTGATGAATACCCAGACTGGCGTGGTGGAGCAGGGCTTCCGCATCGCCTCCCCGGCCACGCCTCAGGGTCTGGTCAAGGTGGGTAACGAACTGATGACCGTTGGCCACGACAACGGCGTGAACACCCTCTACCGCTACGCGCTGTAGGTGGAACCCGTTCACCGGACCATCGGAGCGGGGTCTCGGAGCTCATCCCCCGAGCCCGTCCCGATGGTCCGGTAACCAAGAGCAATGTAATAACAACAAAACCGGTAGTGAGATGATGAAACTGAACAGACGCAACTTCCTGCAGGGAATTGGCGCTACCACGGTGTTTGCCGGCCTCTCTGGCCTGGTACCGGGTGTGGCCAATGCGCAATCGGTCGGTGCCCACCCTGGTCTGCTGGCCAAACGGAACGGCACCATCAAGTATCACAGCTGTCTGCGCAACTGCGCCGCCCGCTGTTTGTTGAAATTCCGGGTCCAGGACGGCCGCATGACTTACGTCACCGGCGCCGAGGAGCAGGCCAAAACCGGCACTGCGCCCTGTCTTAAGGGCCAGAGCTACGTGCAATACACTTACGCCCCGGACCGCATTCTTCATCCCATGGAGCGTGCCGGGAAGAAAGGGGAAGGCAAGTGGCGTCGCATCAGCTGGGAGGAGGCTTACGCCAAGATCGCCAGCCGCCTCAACCAGGTGATTGAGGAGCATGGCTCCGAAGCGATTCTGCCCTACAGCTACTCCGGCAACTACGGTGCCATCGGCATGAGCGCCTCAGGGGAGCGCTTCTGGAACCGCATCGGCTCCTCCATCCTTGAGCGCAAGGTGTGCACCTACGCCGCCTACGATGGCCTCGAATCCCTCTACGGCACCTTCCTTGGTCCGGACCCGGAAGACATCATGCTCTCCGACGTCTACGTGACCTGGGGCCACGATGAAGTGGTGTCCAACGCCATCGCCATCAAGCTCATCAA
>CAZWED010000299.1:0-4198 GCA_964632645.1 uncultured Ferrimonas sp.
GTTGTCCGCCGGCCACTCACCACGACCCATCTTGGCAATCTCCTCACGGATGCTCACCATGGCGTGGATAAAGCGATCCAGCTCCGCCTTAGACTCCGACTCGGTGGGCTCCACCATCAGGGTGCCCGCTACCGGGAAGCTCATGGTGGGGGCGTGGAAGCCGTAATCCATCAGGCGCTTGGCCACGTCCATCTCGGTGACCCCGGTTTCCTCTTTCAGCGGACGCAGATCGATGATGCACTCGTGCGCCACGCGATCGTTACGGCCGGTGTAGAGGATCGGGTAGTGCTTGCCCAGCTCCGCCGCCAGGTAGTTGCCGTTCAGCATCGCCACCTGGGTGGATTCGGTCAGGCCACGGCTGCCGAGCATTACGGTGTACATCCAGCTGATGGGCAGAATGGAGGCGCTGCCGTACTGGGCGGCGGAAACCGCACCGTTGTTCTGCGCTTCGCCGCCGATCTTCACCACGCTGTGGCCTGCGATGTAGGGCGCCAGGTGGGCCTTCACGCCGATGGGGCCCATGCCCGGGCCACCGCCGCCGTGCGGGATGGCAAAGGTTTTGTGCAGGTTCAGGTGGGACACGTCGGAGCCGATCAGGCCCGGCGAGGTCACGCCCACCTGCGCGTTCATGTTGGCGCCGTCCATGTAAACCTGGCCACCGTGCTGGTGGATCAGGTCACAGATGTCGCGGATCTGCTCTTCGTACACCCCGTGGGTGGAGGGGTAGGTGATCATGATGCAGGACAGGCGATCGGAATGCTCTTCGGCCTTGGCCTTGAGATCGTCCATGTCCACGGTGCCCTCTTTGGTGCTGGCCACCACCACCACTTTCAGGCTGGTGAGCATGGCCGACGCCGGGTTGGTGCCGTGCGCGGACGCCGGGATCAGGCACACATCGCGGTGGCCCTGGCCGATCGCTTCCTGGTATTTCTTGATCGCCACCAGACCCGCGTACTCGCCCTGTGCCCCGGAGTTGGGCTGCATCGACATGGCATCGTAGCCGGTGATGTCCAGCAGGTAAGTGGCCAGAGAGTCTACCAGTTCACGGTAGCCCCGGGCCTGCTCCTGCGGGCAGAACGGGTGCAGGTTGGCAAACTCCGGCCAGCTCACCGGCATCATCTCCGCGGTGGCGTTCAGCTTCATGGTGCAGGAGCCGAGGGAGATCATGGAGTGGTTGAGGGCCAGATCCTTGCCTTCGAGACGGCGGATGTAGCGCAGCATCTCGGTTTCGCTGTGGTACTGGTTGAACACCGGGTGGGTCAGGATCGGCGCCTGACGCAGCTGACGCTCGTCCAGCACACCGTCCACCATGTCATCCACGGCCTCGACGCTCAGTTCATGGTCATCGCCCAGCAACACGTCCCACAGCAGCGCCACGTCGGCGGCGGTGGTGGTTTCGTCCAGGCTGACCCCGAGGGTTTCCGGCAGGTCGACACGCAGGTTGAGCCTGGCGGCGTCGGCACGGGCCAGTACGGCATCGCGATCCGCCACTTCCAGGGTCAGGGTGTCGAACCAGCTGCTGTTCTTCACCTTAACGCCGCGCTGCATCAGGCCAGCGGCCAGGATGGAGGTCAGGCGGTGGGTGCGCTCGGCGATCTTCTTCAGCCCTTGCGGACCGTGGTAAACCGCATAGAACGAGGCCATGTTGGCCAGCAGCACCTGGGCGGTACAGATGTTGGAGTTGGCTTTCTCGCGACGAATGTGCTGTTCGCGGGTCTGCATCGCCATGCGCAGCGCCGGCTTGCCACGGGTGTCCTTGGACACGCCGATGATGCGGCCGGGCATGGAGCGCTTGTGGGCGTCACGGGTGGCAAAGAAGGCCGCGTGCGGACCGCCGTACCCCATGGGTACGCCGAAGCGCTGGGCGGAACCGAACACCACGTCCGCTCCCCAATCGCCCGGGGCCGCCAGCTTAACCAGTGCCAGCAGATCAGAGGCCACGCACACCAGCGCTTTCTTTTCGTGCAGCGCGTCGGTGAGGGCACGGTAATCGTTCACTTCGCCCAACTGGTTGGGGTACTGGAACAGGGCGCCAAATACGTCGTGATCGGCCGCGGTTTTGGCCGGTCCGACGACCACATCAAGACCCAGCATCTCGGCGCGGGTTTTCACCACGTCGAGGGTCTGGGGGAAGACGTCGTCGGCGACAAAGAAAAGATCGGACTTCTTGTTCTTGGAAGTGCGCTTGGCCAGCGCCATCGCTTCGGCCGCGGCGGTGGCTTCGTCCAGCAGGGAGGCGGAGGCCAGATCCAGACCGGTCAGGTCCATGGTCATCTGCTGGAAGTTCAGGATCGCTTCCAGGCGGCCCTGGGCGATCTCCGGCTGATAGGGGGTGTACGCGGTGTACCAGCCCGGGTTTTCCAGCACGTTACGCTGGATCACGTGGGGAACGTGAGTGCCGTAGTACCCCATGCCGATGTAGTTCTTACGGACTTCGTTTTTGCCGGCAATGGCTTTCAGGCGGGCCAGGGCGTCCACCTCGGAGGTGGGCAGGCCGACGGCCAGTTCACGGCCAAGGCGGATCCCTTCCGGAACGATCTGAGCGGTCAAATCTTCCAGGCTGTCGGCACCGATAGCGCTCAGCATCGCTTTCTGTTCGGCGGCGTCGGGGCCGATGTGGCGGCGCAGGAACTCATCGTGAGTATCCAACTGCGCCAGGGTCAACTTCTCGTTCATGCTTGACGATTTCCTTTGGGTACAGAATGCCAAACCAACGAAGCCCCGCGAGGGGCTTCGTTGTTGTTTTTATTATTATTCTTCGTCGATGAGGGCCTGGTAGGCTTCGGCGTCCAGCAGCTCAGCCAACTCAGACTCGTCACTGGCCTTAACGCGGAACAGCCAGCCATCACCGTACGGGTCGCTGTTGACCTGCTCCGGGCTGTCTTCCAGCTCCTCGTTCACCGCGACGATCTCGCCGGTCAGGGGGCTGTATACGTCGGAGGCGGCCTTAACGGATTCCGCCACGGCGCAATCTTCACCGGCATTCACTTCGTCACCCACTTCCGGCAACTCGACGAATACCATGTCACCCAGCAGTTCCTGGGCGTGCTCGGAGATCCCAATGGTGTAGGTGCCGTCACCCTCGGCGCGAACCCACTCATGGGAGTTGGTGAACTTCAGTTCAGACGGAATGTTGCTCATGTTGTCGCTTCCCTATCAGCAAGATCAAAAGGCTTTTTGGCCGTTACGAACGAAACAGGGTTTCACCACCTGCACCGTCACGCGCTTTTTCCGCATCTCCACTTCGGCCTGCTCGCCAATGCTGGCGGGCACCCGGGCCAGCGCAATGGCATGCCCCAGGGTGGGAGAGAAGGTACCGGAGGTGATCACCCCCTCGCGCTCAACGCCATCGGCGTCGGTAAAGAATACGCTCAGACCACTGCGCAGTACGCCTTTTTCGGTCATCACCAGGCCCACCAGCTTGTCGGTGCCGGTCGCCTTCGCCGCCACCAGCGCCTCACGGCCGATGAAGTCGCGGTCCGCCGGTTCCCAGGCGATGGTCCAGCCCATGTTGGCGGCCAGCGGATTCACGCTCTCATCCATGTCCTGACCGTACAGGTTCATCCCCGCTTCCAGACGCAGGGTGTCACGCGCGCCCAGACCGGCCGGCTTCACGCCCGCTTCCAGCAGGGCCTGCCACAGCGCCGCCGCCTGGTCCTGAGGCACCACGATCTCGTAGCCCGCCTCACCGGTGTAACCGGTGGTGGCGATAAAGAGATCACCGCTCTGCACCCCGAAGAAGGGCTTCATGCCTTCCACCGCGGCGTTCTGCTCGGCGCTGAAGACGGTTGCGGCTTTGGCTTTGGCGTTGGGGCCCTGAACGGCGATCATCGCCAGTTCCGGACGCTCGGTGATGGCAACCGCAAAGGATTGCGCCTGGAGGCCGATCCATTCCAGATCTTTCTCCCGGGTGGCGGAGTTCACCACCAGGCGATACTGGGTGTCGGAGAGGTAGTAGGTGATGAGGTCATCGATGACCCCGCCCTGCTCGTTCAGCATGCCGCCGTACAGGGCTTTACCGGGGACGGTGAGCTTGGCCACGTCGTTGGCCAGCAGTTTGCGCAGGAAATCGCGGGCTTCGGCGCCCTCCACGTCCACCACGGTCATGTGGGAAACGTCGAACATGCCGGCGTCCTGGCGCACCTGGTGGTGTTCTTCCACCTGCGAACCATAATGCAATGGCATGTCCCAGCCGTGG
>CAZWED010000300.1:0-4151 GCA_964632645.1 uncultured Ferrimonas sp.
GTGATCGCGCTTGGCGGCCTCTTCCAGGCGCTGCAGATGGGCCTTCAGCTGCTTCTTCTCGGCCCAGGCAGTGCCGTAGATACGCTGCAACATCTTGTTGTCTGAGTTACCGCGCCAGTAGGCACCGGCCACGCTCATCAGCTTGAAGTTGTGGCAGTGGCGCATGTTCGGCACGTGCGGGCCACGGCACATGTCGATGTATTCTTCGTGGTGGTACAGGCCGGGACGGTCATCTTTGCTGATGTTCTCGTCGAGGATCTCCACCTTGTAGGTTTCGCCACGAGCAACAAACGTGTCCCGCGCTTCCTGCCAGCTGACGGTCTTTTTGATCACGTCGTAGTTTTTCTTGGCCAGCTCAAGCATGCGCTTCTCCAGCGCATCCAGGTCTTCCTGGGTCAGCTTGTGCTCCAGATCCACGTCGTAGTAGAAGCCGTTATCGATCACCGGACCGATGGCCATCTTGGTTTCCGGCCACAGCTGCTTGATGGCGTGCCCCAGAAGGTGCGCACAGGAGTGACGAATGAATTCCAGGCCTTCGTCGTCCCGGGTGGTAATGATGGCCAGTTCTGCATCGTTTTCGATGATCTCACAGGCGTCCACCAGTTTGCCGTCCACGCGGCCAGCCAGACAGGCTTTGGCCAGGCCAGGACCGATGTCCATGGCAACGTCCATGACGGACACGGGCTGATCGAAGTGGCGTTGGCTGCCATCAGGAAGGGTAATTACGGGCATGTTGTGCTCCAGTTCAGTGGTGATCCATACCAAGGACCACATGAGTGTCATACATTGAGAATGGGCGAGCAGTCCCGGGCCATGACGTTACCAGTGCCAGTTCACCGAGACTGAGCCCGCAAGTCTATCGGCTTCGACGCTTTCACTCAAGGTGACATTGCCCCGGAGGCCTTCGAACGGGACAATCGAAAGGAGTTTTACCCAGATCAGTGTCAAGCGGGTGATTTGTCAGCAATAATAGGGTGCTGCCCTATGGGAGAAACCGGAGACAAACAGGATGTGGAACGGGATCAGTCAACAGGTAAGCGACGCCCTCGGGCGTGACTTCAAGATCGTTGCCAAGCGCCGCGTCAGCGGTGGCGACATTCACCAGGCCTACGCGATCGACGACGGCCACACCCGGTTGTTCGTCAAGATCAACGACAAGCACCAGCTGGTGCTGTTCGAGCAGGAAGCGCTGGCGCTCAATCGTCTGGCCCAGGGTAAGGAGATCCGGGTGCCTGAAGTGGTGCATTACGGCACCACCGGCGAACACGCCTTCCTGGTGCTGGAGTACCTTGAACTGGAGAGCGCCACCGCCTCCCAGTGGTTCGAGTTCGGCCAGCAGCTGGCCCGACTCCACCGCAGCCAGAGCCAGGCTGAGTACGGCTTCGATGAAGACAACTTTATCGGCACCACGGAGCAGCCCAACCGCTGGCAACGCAACTGGGCGCAGTTTTTCGCCGAGCAACGCATCGGCTGGCAACTGAAACTGGCCGAGGAGAAAGGCTTCCAGCTCGGTGATCTGAACCGCTGGGTCGACGCCTGCGCCAACGCGCTGCAGGGCCACCAGCCTAAAGCCTCCCTGCTCCATGGCGACCTATGGCGGGGCAACCTGGGCTTCAGTGGTGGCGAACCGGTGTTGTTCGACCCCGCCAGCTATTACGGTGATCGGGAAACCGATCTGGCGATGTCCGAGCTGTTTTCCCGCTTCCCCGGCGACTTCTACAAAGGCTACGACGCAGAATGGCCGCTGGACCCCGGTTACCCGAAGCGGCGGCCCCTCTACCAGCTGTACCACCTGCTGAATCATCTCAACCTGTTTGGGGGCAGCTACCTGCAACAGTGCCAACAACTACTGAGAGAACAATTTTGTGACGACTGACCAGCCGGTCGCGCTGATCACCGGCGCCGGCAAGCGGATTGGCGCCGCGCTGAGCCGTACCTTTCATCAGCAGGGCTATCGCGTGCTGGTGCACTGCCTCCACTCACGCGCCGACGCGGACGCCCTGGTCGGTGAACTGAACGCCCTCCGTCCCGGATCCGCCGCCGTACTGGTGGCGGATCTGAATCAACCGGACGAAATCGAGACACTGGCCCGCAACGCCCTGGCCCGGTGGCAGCGCCTCGACCTCCTGATCAATAACGCCTCGCGCTTTTATCCAACTCCGATCGGCCAGATCGACCTTCAGGCCTGGCAGGATATGGTAGGCAGCAACATGATGGCCCCCCTGCTGCTCAGTCAGGCGGTGGCCCCGGCGTTGCGCCAGCAACAGGGCAGCATCATCAACCTGGTGGACGTCCACGCCCGTACCCCCCTGAAAGGGCATACACTCTACTGTATGGCCAAGGCGGCGCTGGAGATGATGACCCGCTCACTGGCGCTGGAACTGGCGCCCGAGGTCAGAGTGAACGCCATCGCGCCCGGTGCGGTATTGTGGCCGGAGCAAGCGGGAGATGCCGCCGCCCGTGATGCGGTGCTGGCGCAGGTGCCCCTCGGACGGCTGGGCGAACTTAACGAGATTACCGAAACGGCCCTGTTTCTGGCACAGGGTCCCCGTTACCTGACCGGTCAGATGATCGCCGTGGACGGCGGTCGCAGTCTGGCCCCGTTGAAAGGAGCCTGAGCGATGAAATTGGGCGCGAGCGAACAGGTCATTACCTGCCCCCACTGTGGTTTCCACACCCGGGTTCAGATCGACAGCAGTTCAGGGGACCAGGAGTTTTACGAGGACTGCAGCGCCTGCTGCAGCCCGATCCACCTGCGTCTTCATATCGACGAGTTGTCCCAGAAGGTGCAACTTTTTGTCGATGCCGACGACGAGCAGAACTACTGACCCCGCGCCGCCAGTACCCGCTCCACCGTATCCACGATGGTCTGGGTCTGGCTGTCGATTTCAATGTTAAACACGGTGCCAACTTCCGCCTGGCCCAGGTTAGTGATGCTCAGGGTTTCAGGGATAAGGTAGAGGGCAAAACCGTCGTCATACACCTCCCCCACCGTCAGGCTGCAGCCATTCACTGCCACAAAGCCTTTGTGCAGGATGTACTTCATCCACTGCGGGTCCAGGGTGATGCGCATGCGGCAGTTGGTGTCGCTTTTTGCCAGTTCGGTCAGGGTGCCCCGGGCATGAACATGGCCGGACACCATATGGCCACCGACTTCTTTGCCAAACACCAGTGACCGTTCGATGTTGACCCGGCTCCCGACCTGAACATATTCCAGGTTAGTGCGGCGAAGCGTCTCTTCCATGACATCGAAAAAAACCTTATTATCCTCCAGCTTAGTGACCGTAAGGCACACGCCGTTGTTGGCCACACTGGCCCCGATCTCCAGGTTCTCTCTTTCCCGATCTTCCAGCGCTACCACCAGGGTGCGCAGGTGATCCCTTTCCTCGATCGCCACAATGGGCGCAGTTGTCGTCACGATGCCGGTGAACATTTCACTACTCGCTTACACTCAACAGAATTTTGGTTGACTGAACACCAATGCTTAACGCTGGCTTTCAAATAAAAAAACTGGTGCAGCTTGCCCTGCCCGTCCTTGCCGCGCAAGTGGCACAAACCATGATGGGCTTCATCGATACGGTGATGGCAGGCCAGGTTGGTGCGGCCGACATGGCCGCCGTTGCCGTTGGCACCAGCCTGTGGCTGCCCACCATCCTGCTCTTCGCGGGCATCATCATGGCGATGCCCGCCCTGATCTCCCATCTGCACGGGGCCAACGAGGAGAGCAAGATCCGCCCGTTGGTGCACCAGGCGATCTACCTCGCTCTGGGCTGCAGCCTGCTGACCATGGGGATCCTGGCCAACGCCCACCTCGTACTGAGTCGCATGGAACTGGAGCCGGAGTTGATGGCCCTCTCCAACGGCTACCTCGACGCCATCCTCTGGGGGGCGCCCGCGTTTCTGCTGTTCCAGGTGTTGCGCAGCTTCACCGAGGGGCTGAGCTGGACCCTGCCGTCCATGATCATCGGCTTCCTCGGTTTGGCCATCAACATCCCGGCCAACTACATCTTCATTAACGGGCACTTTGGCATGCCCGCCATGGGCGGCGCAGGCTGCGGCGTGGCCACCGCCATAGTGTACTGGGGGATGCTGCTGGCGATGGTGATCTACCTGGCAATCAGCGGACGTTTCAAGTCGTTTGAACTGTTCAA
>CAZWED010000301.1:0-4144 GCA_964632645.1 uncultured Ferrimonas sp.
GCGTTCATTTCAGGGCCGGAGTAGATGGCCACTTCCGGCATCTTGATGCCGGCTTGCTGGGCCTGGCGGGCAACGGTATCCAGCAGCCAGGCTTCGGTTTCATCGCGCGGCTGCTCAATCACGTGCAGTCCCATCGACTTTTTCGCCATCCACTTGGACATCTGCAGGGAGAGCAGAGAGCCACCAAAGCCAAACACCGCGGCCAGCACCAGGATCCCGGTGTAGCTGTGGAGCTGGATACCCATGACGGAGGTGATGATGCTCAGGACAATGCCCAGCACCAGCACAACGGCAAGGTTGGTCAGCAAAAAGAGGAAGATGCGCTTCATTGTTTCTCCTAGTTGTGGTCGAGAGCCCGTACCGGGCACCCATGGCAGAATGATCGGGGTCCGCTGAGCGGTTTTCAAGATTGGAAAGCGTAAAGAAACGTATAGAGCGGTAAGAAAAAGCCGCCCTGGGGAGGCGGCTTTTAAACTCGGTTTGGGAGACCGAACAACGTTGATTTTCAGTATATGGCACTTTTTTCTGATAACAACCACAAGATATGGATCTTCCAGAGAAATCTGATCTATCTTTATCTCCAATGGTTCTTCCGATGTGGTCATGTTGGCACGTGGCCCTGGCCTTGCTGTCCCTTCTCGCCATTCCGGTCTGCCCAACACCTTGCTAAACTGTCGTTAACCCCTGATTTTTAAAAGCAAAAACATCGCATTTGCGGAGACCACCATGAGCCTGTCCCTGTTGCTGCTCAGCAGCTCGAAAGCCGACGATACGCCCTATTTAACCCATGGGATCAAGTGGATGGCTGATCTGGTTCAGCCCGGAAGCCACTGGCTGTTTATCCCCTATGCCGGTGTCAGCATCAGTTACGACGACTATCACCAGAAGGTGGCCGCCGCACTGGACTCCCTGGATTTCACTCTGGACAGTGCCCATCAGCTGAGCGACCCCGCCCAGTCACTGGGTGAGTACGACGGGGTCATGGTGGGCGGCGGCAACACCTTCCACCTGCTTCATGAGCTTTATCACCATAATCTGGTCGACGTCCTGCGTGAACGGGTGGCCAACGGCATGAAGTACATCGGCTGGAGCGCCGGCTCCAACGTGGCCGGTGACAGCATCCGAACCACCAACGACATGCCGATCATCCAGCCACCCAGCTTCGAGGCGCTGCGACTGGTGCCGTTCCAGCTCAATCCCCACTACATCGACTTCAATCCGCCTGGCCACCACGGCGAGACGCGCGAACAGCGGTTGCTGGAATTCACCTGCGTGGATCCATTGATGCCGGTGGTGGGGATTCAGGAAGGCACCGCCCTGAAACGCCAGGGCGATGCGATGGTGTTGCTCGGGGAGAAAGACGCCTTCCTGTTTCAGGGCAGCTCACAGAAGCAGCCGGTGGAACCGGGTGCGGATCTCAGCCACCTGTTGTAAGGCGCTTTGCCGCCTCCGCCAGTGACGCCGCGGCGGCGTCACTGGTCAGGAACGGCACCTCGGCCAACAGGGGGGCCGTCAGCATGGCCTTGAGGGTTTCCAGGTTCTCCTGATAGCGGCTCATCGCCGGATCAACCCGATTGGCAATCCAACCGGCCAGTGTCAGGCCGTCGGCCTGAATCGCTTCGGCGCTCAGCAACGCATGATTCAGGCAACCGAGTTTCATCCCCACCACCAGAATCACCGGCCACCCCTCGCTGGCCACCCAGTCCGGCAGCGTCCGTCCCTCGCCGATGGGCAGGCGCCAGCCGCCGGCGCCCTCGACCAGGCAAAGGTCCACCTCCCCCATCGCCCGGCGGGGCATGGCGTGGGTCAGGCGCTCCGGCGTGATCACCTCGCCGGCTTCCCGGGCGGCAATATGGGGGGCTATCGGCGGCGTCAGTGCGATGGGATTGACCTGGTGGTAGGCCAGTTCACAGGTGCTGGCTGCCATCAACGCCAGCGCATCCTCATTGCGCGGCCCGTCCCGGGTCATCTCACAACCGGCCGCGATGGGCTTAAGGCCCAGCGTGCTGAAGCCTTGCGTGCGCGCCGCGCTCAGCAGCCCGGCACTGATGCGGGTCTTGCCCACTTCGGTGTCGGTGCCGGTGACAAAGTAGATCATCGTGTTGCCTCCACCAGCACCAGTTCCCAGGTCAGGGAGTAGCCCTGCGGGCTGTGATGCCGGCTCAGTTGTTCATTCAGCGCGTGCCACCAGCCCCGCCCTCTCAGGCCACGCTGTCGGGCCTCACTGTGGTGCGCCCCGGTTGCCTTAAAGTGCGCCAGCAGCGAGCGAACCGAGTCAAAGAACACCACTTCGGTAAAGGGCTGAAGCCGAACCTCCCGCCAGGGGCTGTCGCCCAGCAGGTGCGTCAGCTCAGCCAGGTCGGCAAACCGGTTGCACGCCAACTTTCCCTGCGCCGTTAACGGCCTGAGTTCGGGGAAGGTGTGCGCCAGAGGCAACGTCGCCAACAGCGACGCTCCCGGACGGGCAACCCTCGCCAGTTCTTGCAGGGTATGGCTCAGGGGCTCACACCACTGCAGGGAGAGGTTCGCAGCTATGCCATCCACACTGGCGGTTTGGATGGGCAGAGACAGGATGTCCCCACCGACAACGTTGGGGGTGCCCAACGCCTGCGCCTGTTGCAGCATCGGCAGCGCCAGATCCAGCGCCACCACCTGCTCTGCCGGCAAACTGCGGGCAACCTGGCCGGTGCCGGTGCCCAGATCGAGCCACCGCCCTCCGGCGTGGGCAGCGCGCAACAACCGGGCCGCTGCGCGGCGCTGAAGATGGGCGTGCTGGTCGTAGATGGACGCCGCCTGGCCGAAACACTGTGCCACCGCCTGAGTCATGCTTCCTCCGCCAACACGTTCACCAGCGCCGCGACGAGCCGGTCGATGTCCTCGGCGGTGTGATCCGCGTTGATCACCACCCGCAGGCGTCCCTGTCCGGCCGGCACGGTCGGGGGACGGATGGCCGGCACCCAGATCCCGTGGCGTTTGAGCCCTTCTGCCGCAGCCAGGGTTCGGGCATTGTCGCCGGTGATCACCGGCACAATGGGGCTGTCGGCATTGGTCAGGCGCAAACCCGCCTTGTGCGCCTGCTGACGGAAACGCCCCACATTGGCCCACAAGCGTTGCCGGCGCTCGGGCTGCACGGCCCGCTCCAGCTGGGACAGCACCCGTCGGGCCTGATCAACACTTAACGCGGTGGAGTAGATGTAGTGGCGGGACACCTGGAGCAGCGCCTCGATCAACCAGGCCGGCCCCAGCAGCGCCGCGCCCTGCGCCCCCATCGCCTTACCGAAGGTGAGGGTGAGCAGATCCGGCCGGGCCACTTCCGCCGCGCCCAGGCCCCGTTCACCAATCACCCCAAAACCGTGCGCGTCATCCAGCCAGCTCAGAGCACCGTGGTGCTGACAGAGCGCAACCAGCTCTGCCATCGGCGCCCGGTCGCCGTCCATGGAAAACACCGACTCGGAGATCACCAGAGTGGGCGCCGTCGCACCCGTCAGCCAGCGCGACAGGGTGTCCATATCGTTGTGGGGGAAACGGCGCAGCGTCGCCGGACTGGCCAGCGCCCCGTCAATGAGCGAGGCGTGACTCAGCTTGTCCGCCAGCACCCGGTCTCCCTCCGCCAACAAGGCAAAGGGGGCGGAATTGGCGGCAAAGCCGGAGCTGAAAAGCAGCGCGGCTTGGTAACCGGTCAGTGCGCAGAGTCGCGCCTCCAGCGCCTGATGGGCCGGGTGGTAGCCGGTGACCAAAGGCGAAGCGCCGGCCCCCTGGGCTGCCTCCGGTTGCCCACCGTGGGCCAGTCCAAGGTAGTCGTTACTGGCAAACTGCAGGTACTCCCGCCCCTCATGGCGCACAAGCCGACCATCCAGGGGTTCAATCAACCGGCGCTGACGCCATAACCCCTCGCTTTGCCGGCGGGCGCGTTGCGCGTCGGCACGGGCCCGAAAGGCATTAATCGGCGGCATTGTAGAACAGCTCGTCCTTCTCATCGGCCACCACCGGCGCCATCTTCTCAAGGTGCACCGGTGCCCCCGCTTCCGGACGCAGACCCAGCTTGGCAAACAGCGCCATGTCACTGTTCTCTGCGGGGTTGGCGGTGGTCAGCAGTTTGCAGCCGTAGAAGATGGAGTTGGCGCCGGCAAAGAAACACATCGCC